>JANMJF010000097.1:0-5221 GCA_031371245.1 Pseudomonadota bacterium
GTCAAGGTCGCCGGTCTGCATCCAGGCAATCTACTCATCGAGACCCAGTTCGTGGTGATCTGTCCCGCACCGCGCGGACTCAATGTGCAGCGTTTCCTGCCGCAGTCCAGCCTGCGCGTGGTCGTTGATGGCGCAGGCGAGGATGTCACGGCGAAACGCGACGCCGCCTGGTTCGACCTTGCGGTGCGCGATGTACCGGCTGCCACGGCGCTCAAAGTGATCGCGCGCATGCGTGCGCAGATCTCGTCCTTGACCGATCACGCAACCCATTTCGCCGAAGTCCAGCAGGAGCATGGTGTCACCAGCGCGCTTGAAGCCATGCATCGCCAGTTCGATGCCGAGACCGCGCGCATGCAACGCCTGGCCGCTGTCAACCCGAATATCCGCGCCGAGGAAGTGAATTTTCTTGAACAGACCCGCGCGCAGCTGGCGCGTTATCTGCGCGGCGCGCAGTTGAAACTGGACGCGGTGCGGGTGGTGGTGGCGACCTGAGACCTGCAATCTATCCTTTCCGCCCCACGCCGTTAGAATAAAACCCCCACAGCACGCCAGAGCCACGCCATGATCGACCCCCACGCCATGCGTGCGAACCACGGCCCGCGCATCTTCGACGACCTACGCGTGCTCGACTTCACGGCCATCATCGCTGGCTCTTATTGCACCCGCATGCTGGCTGACCTCGGTGCCGATGTTCTGAAAGTAGAGCCACCGGGCGGCGAGTTGATGCGTCACATCGGACCGATGCGCGGCGAGTTCAGCACCGTGTTCAGCGCGCTGAACAGTGGCAAGCGCAGTTTGAAGATCGATCTCAAGCAAGCTGGCGCGGTCGACATCTGCAAACGCCTGGTGGCGCACTACGACGTAGTGGTAGAGAACTTCAGCCCCGGTGTCATGCAGCGCCTCGGTCTCGATTACACAAGTCTGCGCGAAAACAACGAGAAGTTGGTGATGTGTTCAATCTCGGGTTACGGACAACACGGGCCGGCCGCCGGGCTACCGGCTTTTGCACCCATCGTGCAGGCGCTCTCGGGTTACGAACTGGTCAACCAGCTCAGTCAGCCGGGTCTCGAACGGCCGCTCAACATGGGCCTGCCGGTCGCCGATACCACCGCCGCGTTACAGGCGTTTGGCGCGATCAGCGCGGCGCTCTATTACCGCCTGCGCACCGGCACCGGCCAGTATATTGACATCGCGATGATGGACAGCCTGGTGTCGACCATGCACCGCGATTTCCAAACCGCCTTCAATCCCGATTTGAATCTGCGCGTCTATGGCCCGCTGGCAACGAGTGATGGTTACATCGTTGCCATGCCGCTCAGTCAGCCGCAATTTGTCAAACTGGCGCAGGCCATCGGCCGGCCCGAGATGCTGGACGACCCGCGCTTCACCACCTCCCGCGCGCGCTTCGAGCACTACAACGAATTGATGGCGCTGACCGAAGCATGGACCTGCACACGCAGCGCCGACGAAGCCCTGCGCGGACTGACCGCCGCCGACGTCCCCTGCGCGCGCTATCGCCGCATCGCCGAACTGGCCGACGATGTGCAGCTCATGCATCGCGACATGCTGGTCGACATCGTCGACGGCGCCGGACCGCTGAAAGTGCCCAACACGCCCTTCCTGTTTTCCGCAACCCATGCCGCCGTGTATCCACAAGTGGCCGCACTCGGTGCTCACAACGACAGCGTACTGCGCGAGGAACTGGCGTTGAACGCGACCGAGATAGAAACACTGACGGTCGCTGGTGTGTTTGGTCAGGCATGACCACACTATGTCGAGGCCAACCGCGTCAACTTCAGACACGCCTGAGCGCGTTGCAACGCTGCCTTCAATGGGCCTGGTAAATACTCTCGAAGGCCGTAGGCGAAAAGCCGTTCAAGCGCTGCTCACCCATCAACGCCTGCCCGCAAAGCTTGGTGCACAGCCAAAACACCCACAGGCCTCGACACAAACAAGCCTAATCTGACAGCCTCGTCGGCAAAGCACGGCGTTCGCGCTGTGTTTTCCTGACCTGGGCATGTGACCAGCATCGCAGACGCCGCTGCGTCACGGGCCTATAAGAAATCTGAACTACTTTGCAGGCACCCCATCGGCGACCGTGGGCATCCGCCCCGGGCCGACAACCCGAGGAACTCGCTATGGATAGGACTTCTGTTTTTCGCGCCCTGATGGCGTTGCTTGGTGTGCAGGTTTGTGCGTCCAGTGCAGCTGTAACGCTGACGCCGCCCGGCAGCGAGGTAAGCACTTTGGCGCAATATCAGACGGCAATTGATGGCCCACACCTGGGCAGTGCCGGTCAGCCCGGGAATGTCACCGACACTGCAGCAGCCGGACCCGGTGGCTCGGTGTTCGCAGTCGACGAAGGCGTCGCGCTCATCGATGGCGCCGAGGCAATTGCGCGCAGCAACCTGCCCGGCACCATCGGCAGTTATAGCCACGCCGGCGGATTTTCGCCGAGCTTTGGCGCGGGCGCGACGAGCAACGTGCGCGCGGAATCGGAAGTACGCCAGACCACCCACTGGATAGCTAGCACTAACGATCCGACCATCACTACTGCCCAGATCAACCTTGCGGCGTTCTACGATGGCTCCTTGTTCGTCGCGAGCTACGGCGGCGCCAACCAGGTCGGGCAGGTCTACGCAGATGTGCACGCCAGCATGTCGACTAACTCGAGTCTCGGCAGCACTACCTGGTTCGATGCTGACGCACGTCTCGATCGTTTCGGTGGTGTGAATGCGAGCGCGAACTGGGTGGCAAGTTTCACCAATGCCACAGTCTCGCCATTTTCCATTAGCTACGTAACGACAAACTATTTTGACGTTTTCCCTAACCTGATCACCGTACCAACCAACGAAATGTGGTCGTTTGAATCAGTACTCGGCACCGATGCCTTTGTCCACGGCCCATTCGAAAACTGGGCGGTCTCGAATTTCCTTGCGTCGGGCGATTTCGAACTCGTGATCAGCACGCCAGGTGTGACCCTGAGCGAGGTGACCGCGGTACCACTACCGGGCGGCATCTGGCTGTTCGGCGTTGCCGGTTTTGGCCTCGTGACGCGCTTGCGTGGCAAGCACCACCCCAGTTATACGCTGTCGCGAATACAGTGGGCGAAGCTTACATGATGATCTAGCTCGGACCGCGCCAGATTGGCACGCGCCTGGCTGCCAGGCAGCTGCGACGCTTCAGCGCACGAAGCGCTTGGCGCGGTACGTCTCGCGACCGCCGACCACCGTCAGCAGGACCTTGGTTTTGCCAATTTTGTGCGGGTCTATCGCCAGCAGATCTTGGTTAATGATGACGAAATCCGCGTACTTGCCAACCGCGATGGAGCCGGTCGTGTGGTCTTGGCTCAGCGCGTAGGCGGCATCGAGCGTGACGAGCTCAATAACACGCTCGACACTGTCGACGGCATTTTCGTCACGCAATAGTGCGCGCTGCATGGTGCCGAAGGGCGAGAGGGGATCGGCGTCCCAATCGCTCGATAGCGAAACATGCGCGCCCGCGTCGAGCAAGGTCTTGACGGGTATAAGCGCGTAAGCGCGGTCGCCGATGAACTTGCGTAGATGGTCGTGATACTCCGTCGCGCTCGACTCGGGGCCAACCTGGAAGTCGGCGACGACGCCGATCTTGGCGAAGCGTGGCACGTCGGCAGGGTCAACGAGATAGATATGGGTGAGACGATGACGTCGCTCAGCAATGTCACCCGCATCGGCATCGATCTCTTCGATGGCGTCCAGCGCCATGCGTGTCGCAGCATCGCCAATCACGTGAAAGTGCAGCTTGTAGCCGATGTTATGCAAGGCTGAAACATAGCTTTGCAACTGGGCACGTTTGAAATAGTAAAAGCCACTGGGGTAAGCCTTGTCGGGTGGTAGCTTATAAGGCTTGAGCAGCGCCGCGGTACCCAGGTCGAGGATGCCGTCGATGTAGATCTTGACGGTGTTATAGCGCAGCAGGCTGTGGGGATCGTCGCTGAAGCGGTGCTTGAACTCCGCCAACTGTGTCTTGGCATCGAGACTCGGATAAAGATAGAGCGCGTTCACGGCGCGCACCGTGAGTTTGTTCTCGCTCAGCGCGCGTGCGAACGCGGCGGGATGGCGCTGCATCCAGTAGCCGCCCGCATCGCTGATCGAGGTGATGCCGTTTTTGGCGAGCTCAGCCAGCGCCGTCAACAGACCGCGATAGACTGTTTCGTCGTCTACCGCTGCGGCGTTGCGCACACGTTGCTGCGCGTCTTCGAGCAGCAAGCCCGTCAGCACGCCCGTCAGCGGGTCGCGGTGCAGGACACCGCCCTGCGGATCGGGATCTTTGGCGCCGATGTGCGCCGCCTTGAGCCCCAAGGTGTTGGTCCACACGGCGTGTCCGAGGTCGTCCATCACTAAGGCCGGGCGATCGGGGATCACGCGGTCGAGAACCTCAATGGGCAGTTCGTCGCCGTCACGCAGGTCGAACAAGGACGCACCAGCGGCCCGCACCCACTGAGTATCGTTTTGCTCCTTGGCGCATTGCGCCAACGCTTTTGCGTACTCGCCTAGCGTCTGGCCCGGTTCAAGCAGACACAAGCCACTATTGATACCGGCCTCGGGCACATGCACGTGGGTGTCCTGGAAACCGGGTAGCACCCTATTACCGCCGGCATCGATGATAGTTGGCTGGGCACCGGCGGCGGCCATCACCTTGGCTTCATTCCCTACGGCGATGATCAGGCCATGCTGGTCGTAGGCGAAAGCCGCAGCCTCGGGCTGGTCGCGGTTGACGGTGAACACTTTGGCATTCACGACCACCACTATGCCGCGCCCGGCGTCTGCCCCAGACCCGCTCGCTAGCGGTGACACTGCGCGCGCTGTGGATGCGATAGCCAACAGGACGATTCCCGTCAATAACGACAACGAGCGAATGGACATATCGTAGTTATTCCAAGTTCAGGTTCAGGTTCAGTATCTGAGAAATCAGCCTGCCCGCGAGTGAGCTAGCACTTGAGGATCTCGGTCTACCTGGCGTGGCGAGATGCTCTCGACGATACCTCTTCTGGCGGCTTGGCGCGCCAACTCGCCAGGTCTCTAGTGTGACAACGGCAGCCCGCTGTCCGCAGGAAGCTCGCAGGCCTGCGCAATGATCCCGGCGACGTGCTCGGCGCTGAAGCGTGCCGAGCGCAATGTGATAGGTAATCACATGCCCCAAGAGAGCATCGAAGCCCGGGACATCGGCCGAATCCAATGTC
>JANMJF010000107.1:0-5294 GCA_031371245.1 Pseudomonadota bacterium
GCCATGCCCACGCGCAAGGTGGCGCGCGTCGACACTACGGCCAGCGGTGCGCAGGAGGCGAGCTCAGCGGCCAGCGCCAGCGCCGTCTCACGCAGCTTATCCTGCGGCACGCAATCATCAGCCAGACCCCAGGCCAGCGCCTGCTGGCCGTCGATACGGCGACTGGTGAGAAACAACAGCGATGCGCGCTGACGGCCGATCAATTCCGGCAAGGTGACGGTCAAGCCAAAGCCCGGATGAAAGCCGAGCTTGGTGAAGTTGGCGCTGAAACGGCCCTCGGGGCAGGTGACGCGATAATCAGCCGACACTGCGAGACCCAGTCCACCGCCTATCGCGGCACCTTGCACCGCCGCTACGACCGGCTTCTTACAGCGGAAGATGCGCACGGCCTCGCGATACAAGTGATTCGTCAGCGCGCCCTGGGTGCTGACCGTAGCATCGCCTTTCTCGCTGGCGCCAAAATTGGCACCTGCACAGAAGTTCTTGCCTTCGGCACACAGCAAGATCGAGCGACACTCGGCGAGAGTGTCGAGCTGCTCATAGGTGGAAGCGATCTGGCTGATTAAATCGATATCGAAAAAATTGTGGGGTGGGCGACGGATCTCGACCGTCGCGACATTATTCGAGATTGAAACGCCCAAATCTTTCTGGTCTAACGTCGACACAAGTCCTCCTCGTAGGCTGCTTGACGCAGCAGATTAATCAAACATAAGTACGGTGCGTGTGACTTCGCCGGCTTCCATCGCGCGGAAAGCCTCGTCAACTTTATCGACCGGCGCGTGGCGGGTGACCATGGCATCGAGATCAAGCCGGCCCTGGCGATAAAGATCAAGATAATGCGGTGCGTCGACGGTGAAACGATTAGATCCCATCATGCAGCCGATAAGGCGTTTCTCTTGGAAGAAATGCCCAGGAATGATTGACACGGTTTGGCCGGCCGCAATCGCACCGACCAACACGGCCGTGCCGCGCGGTGCCAGGCAGTAGAAAGCCTGTTCGAGCAGCTTGGCTAAACCAACCACCTCAAAGGCGAAGTCCACACCACCACGACTCATCTTCTTGATGGCCTTCACAACATCGATATTTGACGAGTTGATGGTGTCGGTGGCGCCGAACTTGAGGGCGTTTTCGAGTTTGTTGTCGGCCACATCGATGGCAATGATTTGCCGTGCACCAGCTATACGCGCACCCTGAATAACCGAGATCCCAACGCCGCCTGCGCCGAACACCGCGACCGACGAGCCTGGCGTCACCTGGGCGGTATTGAGCGCCGCACCGACACCCGTGGTGACAGCACAGCCAACCAGCGCGGCGCGATCGAGAGGAATGTCTTTATCGATCTTCACCACCGCGCGCGAATGCAACAACATGGCCTCGGCAAAGCCCGCCAGATCGGCATACTGGTGAATGAGTTCATTGCCACGACTCAGGCGTGGCGCCTCACCCACGGCGCGCCGACAGGCATCGCGGTCGCTGCACAGATGGGGACGACCTCGCACACACTGCGGACAAGCGCCGCAGAACATCGAAGTACAGGCGATGACATGATCCCCGACCGCGACATTGCGCACCCGTTCGCCGATCTTCAACACGATGCCGGCTGGCTCATGACCGAGCACCGTCGGCAGCGGTGAAGCGATGCCGCCGTGTACGGTGTGCAGATCGCTGTGGCAGACACCACAGGCGACGGTTTTCACCAGCACTTCGTCCGGACCCGGATCGGCAACCTCGATATCCTCAATGCTGAGCGGCTTGTGCAGCTCGCGCATGACTGCGGCTTTAACTTTCATTGCATACTCCCCGTAGATTTCAACGTGCATGGGATGCGCCGGCCACGCTACGCGTTGCGACCTGGCCTATGGCCGGATTATCGCACCAAGCATAGAGTTTGGTGCACGGTCGCGACGTGCTCGCCAAGAAATCTGACTATCCATTAGATAGTCGTCGGCGTCTATTGAGAAGTCGCTTCTGCCGCCGGATTCCTTACAATCCGGCTAAGTATCTGCCGCTGACGGTGCGAGCCATCCCAACAGGAGAACCTATGCCCACCGATTTCACGACCATCACCCTGGAACGAGTCGAAGATCACATCCTGGTTCTGTACCTTGACAGACCCGCGCGCGCCAATGCCATGAACACTCAGATGGGCATCGAACTGCGCGCCTTCTTTCAGGATATGTATGTCGACCAGCACGACATACGCGTCGTGATCGTGACCGGTCGCGGTGCTAAAGCGTTCTCGGCCGGCGGGGATCTCAAGGACCGCGATGGCATGACCGATCAACAGTGGCAGCATCAGCACGCTATCTATGAGCAGATGGTACGCGGCCTGCGCGACTGTCCCGTGCCGGTAATCTGCGCGGTAAATGGCGCGGCCTATGGCGGCGGTTGCGAATTCGCGTTGGGCTGCGATTTCATCTACGCGTCGAGCACTGCACGCTTCGCGTTGACCGAGGTCACGCTCGGCATCATGCCGGGCGCAGCCGGCACCATCAACCTGCCGCACGCGGTCGGCGAGCGGCGCGCCAGAGAGATCATCTACACCGGCACGCCCTTTACCGCCGCTGAAGGATTCGCCTGGGGTTTGATCAACCAAGTCTGCGACCCGCAGACACTGCTGGAGAAAACCCTGGCGACCGCCAGACGCATCGCAGCCAATGCACCGATCTCCATTCGCCAGGCCAAGAAATCTATCGCACTCGCAACCCAGGTCGACCGCAACAGCGCCTACATGTTTGAGCTTGAAGCGTACAATCGCATGGTGCCGACCAGCGATAGACTGGAAGGCGTGCGGGCATTCAACGAGAAACGCAAACCGCGCTTTGAAGGGCGCTGAGCGCTACACGAGAGGCCACGAGATGAACAATGAACGTGACGTATGGGTGCGCGAAGTCGGCACCCGCGATGGGCTGCAGAGTATCGCCACCGTCTTTTCCACCGCGGCCAAACTCGAATGGATTAGACTCGAAGCTGCGGCCGGCATGCCCGAGATCGAGGTCGGTTCGTTCGTGTCTGCCAAACTTCTGCCGCAGATGGCCGATAGTGCGGCGGTAGTCGCTGGCGCGAAACGGATCCCCGGTTTGCGCGTGTCGGTACTGGTGCCCAATCTGCGCGGCGCGGAGCATGCCATGGCCGCCGGCGCCGATCAGTTGAACTACGTGCTTTCCGTATCCGAAGCCCACAGCCGCGCCAATGTGCGACGCTCCGTGCAGGAATCGATCGACGATTTTGCGCGCATCATCGAGCTGCGCAACACGACTCCCGAGTACCGTTCGATACGCGTGGCAGGTGGCCTGGCCACCGCCTTCGGCTGCACCATCGCCGGCCACGTGCCATTGTCCGACGTCCTCACTGCCGCGCATGCAATGGTCGAACTCGGCGCCGATGAACTCGCCGTCGCCGATACCGTTGGTTACGGCAATCCTGCTCAATGCCGTGAGATTTTTCGCGAGGTGCTGGCGATCGCGGGGGACCTTCCCGTCGCCGCGCATTTCCACGATACCCGCGGACTGGGCCTCGCTAACGTCGATGCAGCGCTTGACGTCGGTGTGCGTCGCTTCGACGCCTCTTTAGGCGGACTGGGCGGTTGTCCTTACGCACCCGGCGCAAGCGGCAATATCGTCATGGACGACCTGGTGTTTATGCTCGAAGCGATGGGGCTGACGACAGGCGTCGACCTCGAGGCGCTGCTCGAAGTCCGACGATTCATGGAGAAGCATCTCGACCAAGAACCAACCCGTGGAGCCATCGTGCACGCCGGCACACCCAAAGGTTTTGTCCCAACCAGCAAGGTTGTTGTGACACGCTGACGGCTATTGGCTACAAACAGCCGCGACGCCCTCGGCTTGTCCGGATTTAATGTAGGGCTCGGCCGCGCGCCGATTGCGGCAATACGCTGTGCAAGTGCGTGAGCAAGAGAGCCTCGATGTCGGCAAGCACCGCGTGACCGCAGTGCACGACATTCATCGCCAGCGTGTTGTCGGACAGCACGCCCTTCTCGACCAGTCGACGGGGCGCCGTCACCACGCACCTCGACTGCACAGTCACACATATTTGAGTCGCTCGTGCCGCAGCAGCCGCATCCGGGCCGGGATGGTGTCAAGCGGCTTGCGCTCGGACTTGCGCTTGGCATGTGTAGCAACGACGACTGGCGCGGATGTCGCAGGCCTGTCGCGCGCCAGCGCTTCCACTTCGTTGAAGAACAAGTGTTCCTGCTTCGCGTGTCTCTGCCCGCTCTTCGCCGCATACAGTCTGTTGCACTTTCGTAAATGCAAAGTTAACCACGCCCTCTTCGGCACGAACCGCATCGTAGTAGAAATGCCCGTTGTAAATTTGGCAGGGCATTATCGGTATGGCACGACGTGCACAAGCAGATTGGCGAGTACTGACTCAGGCGCAGGCTTCGAGCGGCATGACCGCGGCGGCGTACTGCCGCAAGCACGGTATCAATCAAAAGTATTTCAGTTTTCGGCGGCGTCAGTTAGGCACAAAGGCAACCGCACCGAGCAGTCGATTTGTTGCGGTGAAGTTGAGCGGCACATCGCGCTCTGAGGTGCCGCGGCTGCACGTTGGGGCGAGCACGACACTCGAGTTTCCACCAAGCGTTGACACGGCCTGGTTAGCCGGGTTACTGCATACGCTGAAGGACTGAGCGATGCAGATGTTTCTGAAGTCTCGTCGGTCTATCTGCATCGCTACCTGGTCGATTTCCGCACCGGTTGCTCGACGATGACATCGTACAGATGGGTGAGACGCGGGTGCAGGTCTTAAAGGAAACCGGTTGTCGAACCCAATCTCAAGCGTATCGGTGGGTGCAACGTGGGGGACCGCCGGATGGGTGGGTCATCTCGTACGACTACGATCCCTCGAGAAGTGGCGCGGTGCCGCACCGATTGTTAGCGGGATATCGCGGTTATCCTCAGACCGATGGTTACCGAGCACGCGCTTAGCTTATGCGATGGGGCGGGGTGCTCAGCACCCGGCCGGCCATCGCCTTGCACCGCCCCACTCACCGTCCAGCGGCGATAGGTGCGCAGGCTGAGGCCGGCTATCTCACACGCCGGCCCCAGCCGCGCGCCTTCGCCTCTGGCTTCGGCGATGTCGGCCAATTGCTGTTGGCGCGCTCCCAGCACGGTCAGACGTCCTCGTCCGCCGCCGGGAACGCCCGGTATTTTTTTGCCAGCAGTAACAGCGCAGCCGCCTCCGCTAACGCACGCTCTTTGCGCCGTAACTCCTGCTCAAGCTCTTTAATGCGGCGACGCTCGGTCTTCAGGCTCTGCGCATGCTCGGCCGTC
>JANMJF010000113.1:0-4389 GCA_031371245.1 Pseudomonadota bacterium
ACTGTTCAAGGTGCGTGGACCGGCCTTTCATTGGACCCACGATCACAGCGTCACTTTCGATGAGAGCGATAAACATCGTGCCACCGGCCTGGTGCTCAGTCATGCCGAGACCTGCCCCGGCGAGGTCGTGAGTCTGGCCGCGATGCGCTATAACGATGAATATCGGCGGGAAAATGGCCGCTGGCATTTTGCCCATCGCACCATCAATTTCCTCTACTACGTGCCGGTCACTGAATTCCATAGCGCCTTGAAAGACAAAAATCGTTTGAGCATACGCGGCAGTCGCATGCCGGCCGATTATCCCGAGTCGCTGGCGTGCTGGCAGGACTTTCATGCGCGCTATGTCGCGCCTGGAAAATAAGCGAGCTTAGCCATGAATCGACACGACGAAATGTTGGATCTGACGCGGCGCGCGTTGAGCCACTACCGCAATGGCACCACCGATCAAGCGGAAGCCGTGATGCCCATGCCGGTCGATGCTTATATCGACGAAGCACGCTATCAGCGCGAAGTGGAACGGGTCTTCAAGCATCTGCCCCAGGCGCTCGCGCTCAGTATCGAGATCCCTAAGGCCGGCGACTATCGTGCCATGCAGGTGTTGGATGTGCCGGTGCTGGTGGTGCGCGGTAAGGACGGCAAAGCACGTGCGTTTCTGAATGCCTGTCGCCATCGCGGCGCGAAAATCTGTGGCCATGGCGCCGGCAACGCCCGGGTTTTCACCTGCCCCTACCACGCCTGGGCCTATAACGATCAAGGTGCGTTGGTGAGCCGCTACGCGGCCGAGACCTTCGGCGATGTCGATCATGCCACGCTTGGTTTGACTGAGCTCGACTGCGCCGAGCGCGCCGGCCTGGTCTACGTCAAACTCACACCCGGTGAAGCGCTGGACATCGATACCTGGCTCGGTGACTTCGCTGCCGAGCTTGGCACCTTGAAACTCGACAGCTGGAGTATCTTCGAGCAACGGGAACTGGACGGCCCAGGCTGGAAAGTCGCACTCGATGGTTATCTGGAGGCCTACCACCACAATTCGTTACATGGCAAGACTGTCGGTAAGATGACGGTCGGCAATCTGCTGGTGCTCGATACCTATGGTCCCCATCAGCGACTGACCTTTGGCCGCAAGTCCCTCAATGAATTATTAGACAAGCCGGAAGCCGAATGGGAAGTCGACCAGCATATTCGCCTCATCCACAACTGTTTCCCCAATCTCTCGGTGTCCGGCATTCTTGGTGACCACTGCCTGGTCAGTCAGATTTTTCCCGGGCCGACACCGACTAGCACTGTCACCCGTCAGACCGTGCTGGTGGCCAAGCCGCCGGTCACTGCCGAACAGCACGCGGCCTCGGAATTTTTCAGTTCCATGGTGTTGCAAGCCGTACGCGACGAAGACTATGCCGTCGGGCGCACCATTCAGGACGGCCTCAAGTGCGGCGCCAACCAGCAGTTTCTGTTCGGCCGTAACGAACCGGCGGTGCAGAACTATCACCGCACCGTCGCGCGACTGATGACGGGCGCGGCGCGCTGATAACGCGACTCTAGACCAGCGGAGCAACAACGACCATGAGCACGCCCGAGTCCGGCGATTTCGAATTCCTGAAAGATGCCTTTGACATCGATGATCCGGTGTTCGCCACGCGCTTCGAGGATGCACTCGATCATCTAGTGGCCAAATGCCCGGTCGCCCACAGCTCGGTCGGGCCCGGCTATCGGGTTTTCAACCGCTATCGCGATGTGCGGCGTTGCGCCCAGGACTGGCGCACCTTCAGCAGCGCCGACGGCTGGATGCTCGATCCGCCGGCAGGCAATATCCACATCCTGCCGGAAGATCTCGACCCGCCCTATCACACCGAATGGCGGCGCGTGCTGAATCCTTATTTCACCGCCGCTGCGGTGGCGGCCCTGGAAGGCCCAGCGCGCGCTTACGCCGCTGAGCTGGTCGACGGTTTCGCCGCGCGTGGGGCTTGCGAATACGTCGCCGACTTCGCGGCCCAGCTGCCGGGCCTGGTATTGTTCAAGCACATTCTGCCGGTACCCATCGCAGAGCTGCCGACCCTGTTCAAAGACATCGACATCTATTCCTTTGGCCCGCTCGCCGAGCGCACCGCGGCCTTTGCTCGCGTGTATACCTATCTGCAGAAATTTCTCGAAGACCGCGCCCAGCAGCCACCGCGCGACGACATCGTCGATGTGATCCTGGCGGGTGTCGAGCGCGACGGCGCACCTTGCCCGTGGGACGACAAAGTGCATGTCACTTTAGACGTCGTGTTCGGCGGTCTCGCCACCACCACCCACGCTATGTCCGGGGCAATTTTTGCGCTCGCCAACGAACCGTCGATACGCGCCGGACTGCGCCAGGATCCGAGCCGCATGGACACCGCCGTCGAGGAAACCGTGCGGCTCTATGCGCCGGTGGTGGCGGTCGGTCGCAGCGTGCGCGAAGCGACCGAAGTGGGCGGCGAAAAACTTGCGGTCGGTGATCGTATTGCGCTCAACTACGCTGCCGCTTCGCGCGATCCAGCAGTGTGCGCACATCCTGCGCGCTTTGACATACAGCGGCCGGAAGTGGTGCACACCGCCTTCGGCGTCGGCCCGCACCGTTGCCTAGGCGAGCATCTCGCACGGCTCGAGATCCGCGTCGCGATCGAAGAATTCGTCAAACGTATTCCAGACTTTGAAGTCGCGCCCGGCACCGTGCCGGTCTACGAGAGCGGCCAGTTGCGCACCATGAAAGCCCTGCATCTACGCTGGCCAGCCTGAGCAGGAATTTCGAACCCCGAAAATGACGAGGCCGGCACAGGGCCGGCCTCGTCGACTCAAGCGCGAGAGACTTAGGCAGCGCGACGGCGACCGATGGCGGCGAAGCCGGCCAAGGCACTGCCAAACAGCAGCGCGACACCCGGCACCGGCACCGGCACCTGGATGGAGCCGATCAGGCTATAGGGTGTGGTCTCAAGGGGGCCGGCTGCTTCCTCGTGGCCGTAAAGCACACGGTGCTCATCGGTGAAACCGAAGGCACTACCGTTGACCGCGCCAAAAACCATCGGCTTATCGACCCCAGGAAAGTCACTGGTGTCGAAGTTGAAGTTGGCGGTTTCGGCCAGCACCAGGTTCTGACCCGCTGCGAGGACGAAGGGCGCCAGCAGGCCCCAGGGTTGGTACTGAATGTTGTTGGCAAAGGCCATCACGAACGGACCGATGGTCACGCTCACGGAACTCAGGTTCTCGAAGCGGATGACGCCGGTGTCGTGGGAAGTGGTGGAGTCACCACTGCTGATCAAGGTAGTGGTAAGGCTAGGATCGAACGGGGTCGGGATATCGGCCGGGTTCGGCGAGCCACCGATATTGTTGAGATAACCAACATAAACATTGACGACGCTGGCGGCGGATGCCGGCAGCGCTATCACAGCGGCTAAAGCCACCGCAGCCAGCAGACGGACAGTAAATTTATTCATGCAACCCTCCTGGGATTTTTAAATTTGCCTCGCTTGCCCGAACGGACAAGCTAGTAGGCTACTGTTGTACGCGAATGTGTCAGAGGGATGAAGCCATCGGGGCGCCGAACATCCCCTTCTGTGACTTACATCCCGAAACATCTGCCCTTGACCGCAAATCTGCGGTCAGGGGCTGGACGCCCACACCGGCGGACGGAGCCTTGAACATGGCCATGCCCGCCTCGCTATCGCCCGCGCGCCGCTATGCCCGTGGCCCGATGATCTGGGCGTTGGGCTGCGCGCAGGTGGTGTCGTGGGGCACGCTCTACTACGGCTTCTCCTTGTTCGTACTGCCCATGCAGCGGGAATTCGGCTGGTCGCTGACGCTCATGAACGGCGCACTCAGCGCAGGCCTGCTGATAGCGGGGCTGTGCACCTATGGGGTCGGTGCCTGGATCGATCGCCATGGCGGGCGTGGACTCATGACCCTCGGTTCGGCCAGCACCGCCGTGCTGCTGGTGGTGTGGTCCCAGGTGCACGGCGTGGCAATGTTCTATGGCGTGTGGCTGCTGCTCGGCGCGTGCTTGTCGGCGATCCTCTACGAACCGGCCTTCATGGTCGTCGGCCGCCACTTCGGCGCCGACGCGCGGCGCGCCATTACCACCCTGACCTTGATCGCGGGTTTCGCCAGCACGGTGGGCATTCCGCTCATCGAAACCCTGCTCGCGCACCTGCCGTGGCGCACGGTATTGCTGCTGCTGGCGGCACTGCATGTCGTGATCTGCGTGCCGATTCATTGGTGGTTCGTACCAGCGCAGAACACCGCTGTAACGCCAGCCGTTCACGCTGCCACCGACGACGCCGACGCACGCGCCGTGATGCGCCAACGTCTGCGCGATCCGGTGCTGTGGGGCATGGTGCTGTGGTTCACCGCCTACGCCACCACCGCCGCCGG
>JANMJF010000140.1:0-7473 GCA_031371245.1 Pseudomonadota bacterium
GTCACTGCCTACGACATAGAGACCGGCAAACAGGCCTGGCGCTTCTGGATCGTGCCCGGCAACCCGGCCGATGGTTTCGAGGACAAAGCCATGGCAATGGCGGCCAAGACCTGGAAGGGCGAATGGTGGAAGTACGGCGGCGGTGGCAATGTCTGGAATGGCATCACCTATGACCCGGCCTTCAACCAGGTGTTGGTCGGCACCGGCAACGGCTCGCCCTGGAACCAGAAGATCCGCAGCCCCGGTGGGGGTGACAATCTGTTTCTGTGTTCCATCGTCGCGCTCGATGCCGACACCGGCGCTTACAAGTGGCACTACCAGACCACACCCGGCGAATCCTGGGACTACAACTCCAACATGGACATCGTGCTGGCGGATATCAAATATGGCGGCCAGACCATCAAGGCGTTGTTGCATGCGCCGAAGAACGGCTTCTTCTATATCTTGAATCGCGCCAACGGCGAGCTCTTGTCGGCCGAGAAATTCGGCAAAGTGACCTGGGCCTCCCATGTCGATCTGAAGACCGGCCGGCCGGTCGAGATCAAGGGCGCGCGTTACGAGAATGGTGAAGCGACGATCTGGCCGAGTCCGTTCGGCGCCCACATTTGGCACCCGATGTCCTATAACCCGAACACCGGCCTGGTCTATATCCCGACCATCGAGATGGCGGGCGTGTACAACGACAAAGGTCTCGATCTCAAGACATGGCGCTCGCCGCATTTCAAGATCGATCCCGGCGTCAATTTTGGCACCGACGACACACCGCGCGATTGGAGCAAGGCCGCGCTGCTGGCCTGGGACCCGCTCAAGCAGAAGAAGGTCTGGGAGCAGAAACTGCCGCCCAATTGGAACCCCGGCACCATGACCACCAAGGGCAACCTGGTGTTCGAAGGTCGCGCGGATGGTGAGTTCGATGCCTACAACGCGCTGACCGGCGCCAAGCTGTGGTCGGTGAATGTCGGCTCCGGTATCACCGCCGCGCCGATTACTTACACCGTCGATGGCAAACAGCAGGTCTCGCTGTTGGTCGGTTGGGGTGGCGCGGGTCTGTTGGTTGGATCCCTCGCCGGCCAGCATGGCTGGAAATACAAGGTCCATCCGCGGCGGCTCATCACCTTCTCCCTCGACGGCAAAATGGCTATGCCGCCATCACCGCCGCCGGCCTTCGCGCAGCCGATCGACCCGCCGGATTTCAAGGTCGACGACAAGCTCGCGGCAGCAGGTAAGGAGATCTACATCCACACCTGCGTGGCCTGCCATGGCAGCGGTGTGGTCTCCGGTGGCACCGCGCCCGATCTGCGCGAATCGCCGATCCCAACCAATCACGCGGCCATGAAAACGGTCGTGGTGGACGGGGCGCTGCTCGCCAATGGCATGCCGAAATTCGGTGAGCTCACCGATGGCAACATCGACGGCCTGTTGCACTACATTCGCCAGCAGGCGCGTGCGTCACTGGCGAAGGCAAAGAACTGAGGGTTAAGCGTAACGACGGGGATAGCATGTCCCCGTCGGGCTGCATCAGAACTAAACCACGGCGACACTGCTACTTGCAGCCATTACACCAGGCGATAGCGTATCGGTACTGACTTCGGGCCCGAGACGAACTCTGACGCGATGAGTTGGCCGGCGCCTGTCATTTCGACTGCGGCCAGCGCCGGCAGCAGTTCTTCCCACAGCGTGCACATCTCGAGCCGGGCCAGATGCTGACCCAGACAGACATGCCCACCGTAGCCGAAGCCAACGTGCCGATTGCGCGGACGGTCGAGGCGGAAGTGGAAGGGCTGGTCGAATTCCGCTTCATCGCGGTTGCCCGACGGATAGGACAAATACAGCCGTTCACCTGCACGTATCGTTTCACCGGCCAGGGTGCAATCGGCGCTGGCATGACGCACAAAATGTTTGACCGGCGACGTCCAGCGGATCGCTTCCTCGACAAATTTCGGGATTAAGGCCGGGTCTGCTTTCAGGCGCGCGAAAAGTGTCGGGTCTTCGGCCAGCTCCCACATGGCCGTGGCCGTGGTATGGGCCGTCGAATCGTGACCAGCGGTGGCCAGGATCGCGAAGTAGGAGATAGCACGGCTGTGCTCCATGGGCGCGCCCTCGACTTCCGCCGTGGCGAGGATGGTCGCGAGATCGTCGCGCGGTTCGCGGCGCCGCAGCGCTATCAGTTCGGAAAAATACTCGTCGAACTCGTCGAATACGATTTTCCAGGTGCGCGGTTGTTGCTCGGGATGGGCGGCATCGGTGCCCGGTCGGCATAGCTCAGGATCGGCCCAACTGAACAACCACTGCGTGAGTTCGAGCATACGTGGGTGATCCTTACGCGGTACGCCGATGACATCGAGCACCACGTGCAACGGATAGGGCGCGGAGATGGCTTTCGCCCAATCCAGTTCGCCGCCAGCCGCGCGCAAGGTGTCCAATTGTGCGCGCGCCGTCACTCGCACGCCGTCGGCGAGGCGCGCGACACTCTGCGAGCCGAGTGCCTGAAACAACACGCGGCGATGCTGTTTATGATCCTCGCCGTCGAGTTGTACCAGCGAGCGGAACAGGTTGAAGTCGCCTCCGGTGAACTGTTGCACCAGTGCCTCGCCCATCTGCGGGATGACCGTCGCTGAACGGTCGGCGTTATGAAACAAATCGTTCTGGCGCGATACCTCTTGAATATCGGCGTGTCGGCTGACTATCCAGTGCGGGTCGTAACCGGGCACTTCGGCTCGCGCCAGTGGGTAGTCGCGCCGCACTTCAGCGAGCAAGCTATCGGCCTTGCCACGCTCGGCGAAGGTTGCGGGATTGAACAACGGCGCGATGAGTGCGGTGGGGATGGTCTTCATAGGGGCTCCGGTCAGGGGTGAGTGCGTAGTCCGCTGGTCATAGCGAACCTGCCTGCGCTTGGTGTGCGTCGGGCAGCTGCGCTTCGATACGGACGAGATGGGCGGCGAGGGCTTCCATGCGTTTTGCCAGCTGCGCCAGCTCTTCATTGCGGGCGGCATCAAGCTTGGCATGCAAAGCCATGATTTCGATTTCTGCACGCAGGTTGACCTCATAGTCATTGCGGGCGTCGAGGCGATCCCTGACGGATTGGCGGTTCTGACTCATCATGATCACCGGTGCCTGTATAGCTGCCAGGCAAGACAAAATCAGGTTCAACAAAATGAAGGGGAAGGGATCGAGCGGCGTTGGAAGTTCCTCATTGACCGCCATCCACACGATCATCGCAATGAAGAACAGGCCAATAAACGTCCAGCTTCCGCCAAAAGACGCGACCTTGTCGGCCACCCGCTCACCAAACGTCAATTGTGTATCAAATGCCTGATGCGGATCGGCAATGGTCATACCTCGTTGCGAAAACCGCGCCACCAGGCTGCGGACAAAATCTGCTGAATGACGACGCTCAGCTTCCAGCACCACGCTGTGCGTGGCGATGTTGTTCTCCGGCATCGACGTGATCACGGGCAGCAGTCGACGCAGCGCGCGAATGGCGGCGAGCAGCGCGACCGCGCCGGTAGTGGCGATGAATATGTGGCCGAGCAGGTTGTCGGGTGCGAGGACACCGAACCGGCGTGTCATCCATCCGCCAAGCACGGCACCGAGACAGCCCGTAAGCAAATCGCCGAACGCACCATAGTCACGATGACTCTGCATCACAATTCGAGCGAGCCAGCCCACTACCAGACCCGTCGCTAACCAGATAATCAAATGTGTCATGGGGTGATTATTCCTGTGGTTATGAATGTTGTGGGGTAAAGGCCAGGTCCGTCGTCGAGAGACGCCGGCCGCGACGCCTGTCAAATCCAGTTACGCGGGACTGTCATGCGGCGGCAATCGCAGATTCATAAACACTCTCTATGCTCCAACCTGTTTCGGACAAGCAGGATTCCACGCCCCATGCGACCCGCGTTTCTCTCAGCAGCGATGCTCTGTACCTGGTGCATATTGTCCATGCCGAGTCTCGCACAGGGTGGTAGCGAGAACACCCCGCCGCCGGCTGGTGTGCAAGACCTCGCCTTCAGCGACTTCTATGTGATGCCGGTCGGCCCGCTGGGATTGGAGCCGACCGACAAGTTGCTCGGGCTGCGCGCCAAGCGCGTGCGACTGGTCGGCTATATGGTCCATGAGGAGGAGCCGACGCCTGGCGTGTTCATGCTCACGCCTAGGCCAGTACAGCTCGCCGAAGTCGCCGATGGGCCGGCTGACGATCTGCCCGCGACTACCGTATTCGTGCACCTGTCGGCCAACGATCAGCAGTACGTGATCCCTTATCGCGCCGGACCGTGGGTATTGACCGGTACCCTTGAACTGGGTGCGCAGTCTGAAAGCAATCAGCGCATGTCCTATACGCGATTACGGCTAGCGCCCGTGCCGTTGGAGCAAGCGGCGGCGCCTTCGCCGGCGACGCCTACCAGCCCGCAGCCGCATTCCTGATTTCTACCAATAAACATTGATCACAGCCATCCAATCCAGCGGAGGAACACCATGACTACACTTTTTTCCCGTCGCGTTTCCATTTTGAGCTTGGCCATATCCAGCGTGCTTGCCGCCCAGGCACAGGCCGCACCGACCATCTCGCGCTTGACGCCTCCCAGTCAATTGTTCGCCACTGGCGGGGTCGAAACAACGCCGATGATTTCGCGTTTTGTGCCCGGTCAGCGTTTTGATTTGCAGACCACCGTGCAGCCGAATGCCGGCGCCACGGTGAGCAGCGTCGAGTTCAAGGTAGATGGTGTGTCGGTCGCGACCGTGCTGCCTGGCGCGCCGCTCGGCACAACCGCGATGATCTCGAGTGGACTGGTCGCAGGCCTCGCACCGAACACCGTCGTGGCGTCGCTGCGCGCTTACGCAAACACCGTCCCCGGCGTGCATACGCTGACTGCCATTGCAACCCAGAGTGACGGCACGTCCAGCACTGCGACCGGCAATTTCGAAGTGGTCGCAATCAACACCGTCGGCAAGAAGGCGAAGAACATCGTCATCATGCTCGGCGACGGCATGGGCGCCGGGCACCGCACGGCCGCGCGCATCATGTTGAAGGGCGTGGCCCAAGGTAAAGCCCGTGGCCGGCTCGCCATGGATACCTTGCCCTATACCGCGCAGATCATGACCTACTCTTTGAATTCCATCGTCACCGACTCGGCGCCGGGCATGGCCAACTATGTCAATGGCAACAAGGCGGCCAACAATCAGGAAGGCGTGTGGCCCGATGACACCAGCGCCGCCTTCGACAATCCGCGCGTTGAGTATTTGTCCGAGTACCTGGCCCGCACCCAGGGCAAGAAGCTCGGGCTGGTCACTACCTCGGATGTGTTTGACGCAACCCCGGCGGCCAATGCCGTGCATACCCAGGCGCGTGGCAACGGCACCGGCATTGTCGATCAGTATTTCGACGATCGCGGCATGACCGGTTTGACCGTGCTGATGGGCGGCGGCCGCAAATGGTTCTTGCCAAACCCCAACACCTGCACGGGCGCCAACCCGGGCTGTGGCAGCGCTGGCGGAACGGCCAACTTCAACGGTTCGGCGCGCAGTGCCAGCAGCGATTACAGCTTGAGCGCGGACATCACCAGCGGCTGGGGAGCAAACGCTGGTGTGAGCAACGACGCCGCGCGCAACCTGGTGGGTGATTTCACCGCAGCCGGCTGGAGTTACGCGCCGGATCTCACCGCCATGAGCGCGGCCCCCAACGGCAAGCCGCTGCTCGGCCTGTTTGCGCTGTCAAACATGAACGTCGCGTTGGACAAGATAGGCAAGCGTCGCGGCACTTCGACCGTGGTCGACGACTACGGCTTTCCGAACCAGCCCTTGCTGGAGGAAATGACCGATAAGGCGCTGCAGGTGCTCGACGCCAACAGCCCGAACGGCTTTGTACTGATGGTCGAAGGCGCATCGATCGATAAGCAATCGCACAACATGGACGCCGACCGCATGATCGTCGACACCATCGAGTTTGACCGCGCGGTCGACAAAGTTAAACAGTATGCGTCCACGCATCCCGACACCTTGATCATCGTTACCGCCGATCACGAGAACGGTGGCGCAGCAGTGATAGGCGCGTCGCGTGTCACCAACGCAGATCTGGTCACGCGCTCGACTTCGGGTCTGGGCACCGCCGCCGGCGGACCGCGCGGTGGCGTGGTCGGCACCTACGATTCAGCGCGCTTCCCGTCCTATGTCATTGCGGCCGACGGTTATCCGCAATCGACCGACCCGGATTTCAAGATGTTGATCGGCTACGCCGCCAACGCCGATCGCAAGGAAGACTGGCTGGCCAATGGGCAACCGCTGCGCGACAGCCAACAGCCGGGTAACGGTGTCGTGCCTTTGAATACCTATCCGGCCGCACCGGTGAACCAGGATGTCGCCGGCGGTTACACCGTCACGGGCCAGGTCGAAGACCCGGTCGCGGCACATACCGCCAACGATGTGCCCTTGAGCGCCATGGGTCGTGGCGCTTCACTCATGACCGGCACTTTGGACAACACCGAGGTGTTCTTCAAACTGATGCAAGCGGCGGTCGGCGGCGCGAGCAACTGAGCGAATAACTGAGTGATCGAACTGGGTAGGAATCCATCATCATGATTAAGCAATATCTCAATGGCGCGGCCCTGGTCCTCGCCCTCGCTACTACGCTGCCGGCTGCGGCCAGCAGCTTTGTACTGAACTTCGACGGCCTTGCCGATGGCGTCAATGCCAATGGCGATGCCGTAGCGCTCGCCCACGGCGTCACGTTTCACGAAGCGCAGTTTGTGCCGGACATGGACGAATTCGGCGATACCATCGTCGGCAGCGAGAAGTGGCAAGCGGTGCTCGGCGGCGAGCCGATCTTTGCGCGCGACCCGAATACCTTCACGGGCGGCTTTTATGGCCCGGCACCGTCCGGCACCAACGCCCTCGATGTGCGCGACGCACCGGTCTTGATGAGCTTCGCGACACCCCTCGACTTGGCGCAGTTCTCCTTCACGCTGGATCGCAGCACCTTGGGGAATCCGTTCGTGGTCGAGGTGTTGTTGCTCGGCGTCGACAAGCAGGTGCTGGCAAGCATTGCGACTGTGCAGAGCGTGTCCGGTTATAGCGGCGTGCTCGCGACGCCGGTGTTTGGCGTGAAGGAAATACTGCTCAGCACGACGGCCTACTACGACGACATCTCGGTGTCGACTGTGCCGCTGCCGGCGCCGGTCGCCATGCTCGGCGCGGCCGTGATATCGCTGGCCGCGGCTAGACGTCGCCGCGTGGATTGAGACGTCGCGAGCCATGCACAATGCCGGCGCGACGTGCCGGCCGCTGGGATGCCGGGCTGCTTGCGGGGAAATTACGCGCACGCATCCTGCGTACAATCCAAGGAGTGCCTCGATGGGCGCAACCACTCTACTTTACGACGAACGCGTGACCACACTGCCGGGCGCCGAGGTCAGCGGCGAGGCACTGTGGCTGAACGCCGCCGATCTGCACACCGCGACCGGCTGGAAGCTCGAAACC
>JANMJF010000155.1:0-3449 GCA_031371245.1 Pseudomonadota bacterium
TCGAAGTCGAATTCGAGCCGGACCGCCATTTCCATGCCGAAGGTCACGACAGCTATCTCGAATTGCCGATCACGCCGTGGGAAGCGGCGCTGGGCGCAAAGGTGGTGGTACCGACGCTGGGTGGCAAGGTCGAACTCAGTATCCCGCCAGGCTCTCAGGCCGGCCGCAAGCTGCGTTTGGGCGGCCGTGGTCTGCCCGCTCATCCGGCTGGCGACCAATATGTGGTAGTGACGGTCTTCGTGCCCGAGGCGCATGATGAAGAACAGCGCGCGGTGTACCGTGAAATGGCGCGGCTGATGCCGACCGACCCACGTGCCGATCTGAGGGCCTGAAGCGATGCACGAGCAACTGCACGCGGAGATCTGGCTGCTGGACGAAGCGCGCGCCATCACGCTAGGCGAATTCTGCGGCGCGAGCGGTCTGCTCGAATCGCTGGTGATGGAGATGGTGCAGGAAGGTGTCCTCTCCCCGCACGGCGATGCCCCGCAAGGCTGGCGCTTTTCCGGCGCATGCCTGGCGCGCGCCGAGCGCGCGCTGCGGATCAAGCGCGAACTTGAGTTGAACTGGGCAGCCGTGGCACTCGTGATGCCCTTGCTCGAGGAGCTGCGTGAGCTGCGCCGCCAGCAGCAGATCTGGTTGCGCACCCGTTAGCCAATACAGCGTCGCCACACGGCGGCTTCTCCCGCGTCATTTTCCAAAAGCGGACGCCGCGCATAGGTAGCGTGTGATTATACTTAGCCGCCCGTGGTCGCCGCCGCGCGCAAATAATCCAGGGGGAGAACATGGCTAAGAAACGCAGCGCGCACAACGCACCCGATGCCTACAGCATGCCCGAACTATCGGCGCTTTATGGCCGACCGCCTTACGAGTATCGCGACACCCGTCAACTGCTGATCATCTTTCGCACCGATCCGAAGGTACTGCGCAAACTGGTGCCCGCGCCGCTCACAGCGGACAAAGACGGCACCCTATTTGTCGCCATCAGCGAATTTTTCGTCAGCGGCTTCGGCCACTATCATGAAATCAATATGTCGGCGCTAGCGACCTTCGAACGCCGCCCGGTCAATTACGGGCTATACCTGATTCTCGACAACGATATTGCCACCGCTGGCGGTCGTGAGATCTGGGGGTTTCCGAAAAAGATGGGCCGCGTCGCACTCGACACCCGCGATGGCGTGATGCGCGGCACGGTCGAACGCGGCGGTATCCAGCTGGTGGAAGCGGCCGTGCAGCTGAAGGAATTCGGCACGCCCGAAGAGCTCGCCGGCAGCTATGAATACGTTAGTCGCAAGCTCATCCCGTCGGTGTCCAATCGTGCCCCGCCCGAGGTTTTCCAGCTCACCTCGACGACCCTGACCAAGGTCGTGATACGCGAGGTGCATAAAGGTCCGGCGACATTGCGCTTCGGGCTATCACCCGCCGACCGTTTTGCCGACATTCCGATTGAAGAAATCATCGGCGGTTATTACTTCCGCACTGATTTCACGCTTGAGGACGGCGAGGTCATCCACGATTATCTGGCCTGAGACCCGATCCTGACCAAGCATCTGGTCATACAAAAAATAATCCGCCAGGGAGACAACGAGTATGGAACTGAGAGAAGTGATCGGCCGTCGCCGCTCCATCCGCTTTCTGCGGCCCTATATGCCGGTTGAGCCGGAAAAAATTCAAATGATGTTTGAAGCCGCGCGCATCGCCACCCATTGGGGCAATGTGCAATCGCTGCGGGCGGTGGCCATTCATCGCCACAGCGCGTCGCAGGAAGTACTCGATTCCTTGAAGGCGGTGGTGGTCGGCTGGCAGCTGCGCATCGCACCGGTCGTGATCGTGTGGTACTGCAATCCCGAAGCGGTCGAGGAACAGGGCGATCGCCTGCGTCAACTCATGGATGTCGGCGCGCTGGGCTTCGGTCCCGAAGAACTCAAGCGTACGGCCTTGGAAGAGAAATTCCTGCCGGCCTTCAAGGAGATCAAGGACTATCTCAAGCTACCCGGTTTGAACGAAATCGACTGCGGCCAAGGCATGGCCCAGGCCACACTCATGGCCTACGAACTCGGTCTTGGCAGCTGCTTCCTCGGCACACCCGACGGCGACGCCATTCTCAAAGTATTGGGTGTGCCGTCCTATTGTCGCCTGCTGCTCATGCAGTGCGTCGGCTATCCGATGGAACATTGGGAAGCGGGTGGTCAGCGCCCGCGTCAGCCTTTTGATGATCTGTTCTCGCTGAACAGTTATGGCACGCCCTATCCGCGTAGCCAGGCGGTAGTGGAGGAATTGACCCGCGACAAGATGTTCACCCGTCCGGCGCCCCTACCCGAACGCGAAGCGGAACTTGAATATCTTGAGCGTGCCTTGAAATTGAAGGCACCGGGGCTGTTCTGAGGCGATTATTATTCGGTGATCACATTTGCCGCGCCAATTTTGAACGCTTCCAACAGGAAGCGTTCCTGCGGTTTTTCTGAAGCGGTCTTTGGGATCTCGTCCACCACCTGCAGATAGGACGGCACGAAACTCGCCTCCAGCCGTGCCCGGCACCAGCGAAACACATCGGCCGCATCGAAAGTCGCGCGCGAGCGCGGCACGATAGCCGCCACCACGTCCTTCTCACCGGCCACACCGTTCGACGACGGCACACCGTAGACAAACACGTCGTCCACCTGAGGATGCTCGGCCAGCTCCTTTTCGACAAAAGCGGGATTAACAAAATCACCGTTGTGGCGAATGCCACCGCCTTTGCGGAACAAAAAGTAATACCAACCCTCGGCGTCTCGATAGCCGATATCACCCATGCGCAGCCAGCCGTTGGCGGTCTTGCTCGCCGAGGCTTGCGGATTCTTGAAATAGGTGATCAGCGGGCAGCTGCCATCGGCATTTTTGAACACGATCTCGCCCGGCTGCCCAGTGGCAAGCTCCTCGTCGTTCTCATCGACAATACGCCCGAGCGCGCTGGCCGGCGGCTTACCGATGCTGCCGACCGGTCCGCCTGGTGGATTCAAGGTCAGACCCCCTTCGGCGGCGCCGTAGAACTCGTGAATCTCGACGGCGAAACGCTGCTTGAATTCGTTCCAGATGGTGGCCGGCATACCCGCCGAAAGCACATAACGCACAGGATTGGCGCGATCGTTGGCGCACACCGGCTCGCTGTAGATGGCCGTGGTCATACCGCCGAGCAGATTGAACATGGTGCAGCCATAGTGGCGCGTGATATCCCACAAACGCGACTTGGTGAAGCGCCGACTGAACACCCCGCGCAAGCCCATGTGCAGCGTTGTTCCGAGCGTGATGAGCTGGGCATTGGCGTGGCTCAGCGACAATCCCGTATAGGGCCGATCGCCGGCACGCAGCCCCAGCAACGCGCCGAGACCGGCGACGAAACCGAAGCGTGCATAGGGCGAAAGTATCGCCTTCGGATCGCCCGTCGTGCCCGAGGTGTAGAGCATCTGCATGGG
>JANMJF010000196.1:0-4756 GCA_031371245.1 Pseudomonadota bacterium
CGACATGCTGGTCACGCTGCTGGCGAAGGCCGTGCTAGCGGTGCTCCCCATCCGCCAGCCGCTTGCGGTGCTCGATTTCATCGCACCCCTGGCGGTGTGCCTCAGCACGGCACTGGTCATCGGCTGCGCGCGTGAGCTTAGGCTGTCCTTCGCGCTGCAGTGCATTGCCACGCTGTGCTTTGCGCTCGCTGCACTGACTCGCGAATTGCATCGGGTCGGCATGCTCGACCATCACTATGTCGAACAAATCTTCGTGCTCGCGACTCTCTACGGCGGACTGCGCTGGTGCAATGATCTGACGGCACGTGGCCCGGCGCTGTGGCTGGGCGTGGTGCTTGGCCTCGCACCCGCCTTTCACAACGGCGATTTCATCCTGCAACTGCCGGTCGTGCTGACGCTGGCGCTGTTGTGGTGGCGGCGCGAGTTGCCGCGCGCCAGCGCTGTGTGCTTCGCTGCGGCGCTGGTCGCGACGACGCTGCTCATGCTGCTGCCCTCCGAACCCTTCCGGCGCGGCATGTTCTCTTACACCTTGCATTCGTGGTTTCATTTCTACGTGGCATGCGGCTCGGCGGCTGCGGTGTTATGGATGGTGTGGCGCAAAGCGACGCGCATCAATGGGCTGCTGGCCGCAGCCCTCGCCGCGCTCGCCCTGCTGCCTCTGATCCCGCAGATCGAACTTGGCGCGAGCTTCCTCGGTGCGCAACTCGCGGTGCTCGACCGCATTGAGGAGGCCGTAAGCATTCGACAATTGATCGCGCGCGGCGCCTATGGCCGGCTGAGTGAGCAATATTCGGCCGTGATCTGGCTGCTACCTGTGCTGTTGTGGGCGCTATGCTGGCGGCTGCGCCGGCACTATTCGGCGGGCGGCCTGCATTTTGCGGTGATGGCTGTGTTTGGCGCCGCGCTCATGATGTTGCAAAGCAGGCTCGCCTATTTCGGCGCCTTCGTGCTGTGGCTCGCGCCCTGCGTGTGTTACGCCGATCTCATACGCCGTCAGGCCCACCCTGGGTGGTTGATGTTGTTCGCCAGCGCCATGCTGGTCGCCCAGGCACCGGGCCTCGCGCAGCTCGATGATCAACGCGCGCTGGGCGGCGACATCAGTTATCAGTTATTGCGCAATATGTATCTCGAACTCGGCCGTCGCTGCGAGCAGGCGCCCGGCGTGGTACTGGCCGAACACGACAATGGCCATTACATAAGCTTTCATTCCACCTGCAGCGTGATCGCCGACAACTTCATACTCACGCCGCAACATGAGCAGAAACTGCTGCTGGTCGAGCGACTCATGGCCGGCACCGTCGATCACCTGCTCACAAGCGCGCCCTACGTCCGTTACCTGCTGGTACAGCGCGCCGACGATCCAACCCAGACTCTCGCCTCGCCGTGCTTTCCGCAGTGCGCGGCTAATGCCGGCCTGCGTCACGAATTACTCGAAGTGCAGACACCGTTTCCACCACGCCTGCGTCTGCTGGCAGAGCAGTTAGTGAGGCGCGATGGACATAGCCAGCCACTGGCGCGCTTGTTCGAGATATTGCCGGCGATGCCCTGAACCCACTCAGCGCGAAAGCGGCGGCGCCGACGCGTCGCGGCGGTGATACAGCGCGAGGGTGAAGCCGGACAAACCGGCGTAGGGATAGCGCGCTTCGAGCTGATAGCTGCGGCCCTCGGCATCGTGCAAGGCCGACGCCGGTAACCAGTCGCGCGCCGCGTCCTGACGCAGGATCCATTCTGGGCCCGCCGGCGGCCAGGGTGGTTCGAGCAGCAACTCGAAGCTTTGTCCGGCGTGCAACAGGCGGCTGTAGAAATCGAGCGTCAGGCCGTGGCGAAACGCGTGGTCACTCGCCACCACGATGCGCGGGTCGCGACTGTGACCGGCCATCCAGCGCACCGCCGCCGCCGGCTGTCCGCGCCCGTCACGCAGCAGTCGCGTCAGACCCTGCAGATTGCCGAGCGTGATCACTGCCAACGCGCCGCAGACCAATAGCCGTCGCGCACCGCCCGCACGCCAGCCGCGTGCGGCGAGACTGGCGAGAGCGAGGAGCAGGAACACTACGCCGCCAAGGAAAAATCGCGGATAAATGAATTGCGCGTGCACGCCAGCCGCGAGTGGCAAGGCGGGCACCACTAACATCGCCAGCCACAGCGTCGCGCGCTCATCGCCGACACGCAGCAACACGACCACTTCAACTCCCAGAGCGAGCATCGCCGCAATCGCGAGCGGCCACACCCACGGTCCTTGGCCGGGACCACCCACAGCCAGTGCGCAGGCCGCAGCGGCGGCCTGCCAGGCGCTCATCAGCGGCCCGCCACCACTCGTCACATGCAGAAAACTCACCGTCCACAAGCACAGCGCAAACAGTCCCGGTGGTCCGAACAACAAAGCGAAACGCGCCATGCCCCGCGCGCTGCTGCCCGCTGCGTGCAGGTAGCGCCATGCAGTCCATAACGCCAGCGCGGCGAAGGTTGCGCCGTAGCTGGCATGGGCCAGGGAGCCGAATATGGCCGCCAGCCAGAAGCCCCACAACGCCGCGCGCGCTCGCCCCCGCTGGTGGTCGGCAAGCGCGCGTTGATGGGCCTCGAGCAGCCACAGACTCGCCAGCGCGCACAGCATCAGCACGCCGTAACCGCGCGCTTCGGAAGCGTAATTGACCAACAGGAAAGACGGCACGAACAGCAGTCTTGCAGCCCATTGCGCGGCCACCCCGGCGGTGGCCAGCAGACGATCTGCGACCAGCACCGACAGCGCGCCGGCCACTACCGCCGGCAGGCGATACCAGCGCCAGTCGACATCCAGACCCAGCCAGTAAATCCACAAAGAATTGAGAAGGTGATTGTTGTCGTGATCGATGGCGAAGAACACGTCGGCGACGCTGTGCACACGATCGCGCACTGCCATCCACGACCAGATCTCGTCCAACCAGAAGTCACCGGCCGCCGCCCATGCGCGCAGGCCCAGGGCGACGCCAAGCACGACCAGCGCGAGACCGAGCTCTGCGCCGGGCGCGCGCGCCGTCACGGCTCACACAAGCCGATCACGCACCGCAGGTCGGCACGCGCAGAGTTTGCCCTTCACGCAACGCGTAATGCGGTGCCGACAGACGATTGATGCTGGCGAAATCCTTGAGGGTATTGCAGCCGTGCTTGCGCGCGATGGTGATCAAGGTCTCGCCTTTGGCGACTTTATGAGTCGGCTTGCTGGCGGCGGCAGCCGTGACGGGCGCCGTAGCGGGCACCGCTACGCGGGCCGTGGCGGGTGCATTGCCACTGCTGGCAACCATGGTGCGTACGCCGACGCGCGCTGCCACACCGGGGATCTTGGCATCCTGCAAGGCCTGCACACGCGCCACCATTTCTGTGGCGATACAGCGTCGCTGATAGGCCGCCGCAGCGGTGGCCGGCGCATCGAGGTGGGTGCCGGCGGCCAGGCGCATCGTGGCCTCCCAGCGTGGATTGAGGTTACGCAAAGTGCGAAACCAACCGCGCTCGTTGCCGTCCTGGCCGAGGCAGATACTGAGTTCGTTGAGTGACATCGAGGTGCCGAGCACGATCTCGCCCGGTCGCGGGTCGACCGGCGCGAAGCGCAGCCCGTAGTCGGCCGGATGCAGAAACAAGTAGGCCGCCGCCAGCACCATCGGCACGTATTCGCGGGTTTCCGGCGACAGCGCCTGGAACACACGCGGGTCCCAGAAATGCCGCGCGCCGCCCTGGGAAAGCTGCACCATGCGCGACTCACCACCGTTGTACGCACCGATCACCAGCTCCAGATCATTGTTCAAGCGTTTGAACTGGTCGTTCAGATAGGCGGCATTGGCGGCGGTCGATGCGGTGGCATCGAAACGCTGGTCGAAACCATTGTCGACACCGAGTCCGTAGCGCTGGCCGGTGGCGGGCATGAATTGCAGCAGACCTGAGGCACCGCTCGACGACACGGCGTGGACCTTGCCGCCCGATTCCTTGGCGAGGATACCGAACAGCAGCGCTTCCGGCAGTCCGTTCTTGGCATAGGTCGGCCACATCTTGTAGCGCAGGTATTGATAATTCTCGTGCGCGTCGAGCAACTGCGGACGCATCCAGGTCAGCCATTCGCGCAGCGCCGCGCGCAGCGGCTCGTTGAACTCGATCAGGGAGCGCAGCTCGTGACCGTTGAGCAGGTTTACGCTGCGCTCGGCTGCCGGCACATCGCCGAACAGCGGCGAACGCTCGTCGCCACTCGCGGCCGCACTTTGCTCTTTGCTGTTGGCCGTATCGGTACCGACCAACGCGCGGGCCTGGCTTGCCAACAGCTGGTCCTGGGCCTTGGCGATGCGTTCGACAGCACAGCCAGGCATGCTGCCGCAACGCTCGGCACTCGCGCTCAAGCGCGAGCGTGCCTCGGCGAGCCCATCGGCAGCAGCAGCCGCGTCACCATTGCGCAGGGTCAGCAAGGCTGCCTCACCCTGCTCGCGGGCCGCGTCAGCGTCATCGTAGAGCGCTTGCGTGAGCGCCGCGCTGGCGGGGGTCACGTCATTGGCGCGATTGACGAAAGCGTTGGTGGATGAGCGTGAACTGGAATGATTACAGGCCGTCAGCAGGCACAGCACAAAGACACCCACGGCGCGGATCAAAAAGGGCATGCACTGACTCCGAAAAAACTCGCGCAAAGGTAACGGCCGCAGCCCGCCACTGCAACGTCTGCCGCACCTGCGGCGCGCAAACCTGGCGTGCACGCTGCACTCATGCGACTTGTTCGTAAGCCTCGAACTTGGGCGTCGCCATT
>JANMJF010000226.1:0-1677 GCA_031371245.1 Pseudomonadota bacterium
CTGCGACGATGCGCGAGAGCATGCGATATAGCCAGCCGGTGCCTTCGCGACAGGGCGTGCACTGGCCGCAGGATTCTGCATAGTAGAAGCGCGAAATCCGACACAGCACCTTGACCATGTCGGTGCTGTCGTCCATCACGATGACCGCGCCCGACCCGAGCATCGAGCCACCCTTGGAGATCGAGTCGTAGTCCATGTCGAGTTCGAGCATCGCCGCACCGGGCAGCACCGGCACCGAGGAGCCGCCCGGAATGACCGCCTTGAGCGGCCGCCCCCCCAGCATCCCACCGGCAAGTTCCAGCAGGGTGCGGAACGGCGTGCCCATCGGAATCTCGAAATTGCCCGGCTTGTTGATGTGCCCACTGACGGAAAAAATCTTGGTGCCGCCGTTGTTGGGCTTGCCGAGGCAGGCAAACCATTCTGAACCATTGCGCAAAATGGTCGGCACCGAGGCCAGGGTCTCGGTATTGTTGATGGTGGTCGGCTTGCCATATAGACCGAAGCTGGCTGGGAATGGCGGCTTGAAGCGCGGCAGGCCCTTCTTGCCTTCCAGCGAGTCGAGCAGCGCGGTTTCTTCACCACAAATGTAGGCGCCAGCGCCGAGATGATCATGCAGATCGAAGTCGATGCCCGTGCCTTGAATGTTCCTGCCCAGCAGGCCCGCCGCGTAGGCATCGGCGAGCGCATTCTGGAAATTGATAGCCGGCTCGTCCATGAATTCGCCACGCATATAGTTGTAGCCGACCGACGCACCCATAGCGTAAGCGGCGATCGCCATGCCTTCGACCAGCGCGTGGGGATTGAAGCGCAGGATGTCGCGGTCCTTACAGGTGCCGGGTTCGCTCTCATCGGAGTTGCACACCAAGTAACGCTGCATGTCGCCCTTGGGCATGAAGCTCCATTTGACGCCAGCCGGAAACCCGGCGCCACCGCGACCTCGCAGGCCGGCGGCCTTGACCACGTCGATGATGTTGGCCGGCGGTGTTTTCTCGCGCAGGATCTTCTCCCAGGCGCTATAGCCGCCGATCGAGCGGTAGGTCTGCATCGACCACGGCGCGGGCAGATTGCGCGTGGCGAAACAGGTCAGGTCAAGCTTGATATCAGTCATGCGAGCCCGTCCAGAATTTCGTCAACGCGATCGATGGTGAGGTTCTCATGGTAAACGTGATTGACCTGCATCATCGGCGCGCCACAGCAAGCCGCCAGGCATTCCTCCTCGGGTTTGAGGAAGATACGGCCGTCGGCCGTTGATTCGCCAATGCGGATACCGAGTTTCTTCTCGACATGGCTCACGATGTCCTCACTGCCGCGCAGCATGCACGAGATATTGGTACAAATCGCCACGCTGTTACGCCCGCAGGGCGAGGTCTCAAACATTGAGTAGAAGCTCGCTACTTCGTAGACCGCGATGTGCGGCAGTTCGAGATAGTCGGCCACCGCGTCCATCAGCGCAGTGGTCAGAAAACCCTTGTTCTCATGCTGTACTTCGGTCAAGGCCGCCAGCACCGCCGACTGCTTGCGTTCGGGTGGGAACTTGGCGACCCAGGTGTCGATCACCGCGCGCGCGTGATGGGATAGCAGCGGGTCTTGGTCTTCGCTCATGATGCTGACCTAGCGGTCGATCTCTCCAAACACGACGTCCATGGTGCCGATCATGGCGACCACGTCGGCCAACAT
>JANMJF010000272.1:0-12816 GCA_031371245.1 Pseudomonadota bacterium
CATCAGCAAGGCATCGAGCGGCACACTTTGTTCCACCATCTTCTCGAACACCAGCGCGCGGCCGCGTTTCCACGTAGTGAGGACAGTGAACGACACCAGTCCGACCACCACCGGGAACCAGCCGCCCTGCAGGATCTTGAGCGAATTGGACGCCAAAAAGCACATATCCACCGCCAATAGAAAGCCGCACAGCAGCGCGATGCGCCAGTGCGCCCATTTCCAGATCAGGACCATCACGAAGGCGATGAGAAGGGTATCGATCAGCATGGTGCCCGTCACCGCGATACCGTAGGCGGCCGCCAGATTGCTCGATGAACGAAAACCGATGACCAGCGCCATGACCGCCAGATAGAGCGTCCAGTTGGTAAAGGGGACGTAGATCTGGCCTTGCGCATAGCCCGAGGTGTGGACGATCTCCATACGCGGCAGATAGCCGAGTTGGATGGCCTGACGCGCGACTGAGAAAGCGCCGGAGATGACCGCCTGCGAAGCGATGACAGCAGCGAGCGTGGCAAGCACTACCAGCGGTGCCTGCAGCCAGTCGGGGGCGAGCAGAAAAAACGGGTTTTCCAAGGCTGCGGGATCGGCGAGCAGCAGTGCGCCCTGGCCGAAATAATTCAACAACAAGGCCGGCAGTACGAAGCTGAACCAGGTCAGGCGTATCGGTTTGCAACCGAAATGCCCCATGTCGGTGTAAAGCGCTTCGCCACCAGTCACCGCCAACACGACCGCGCCGAGACCCAGGAAAGTCTCACGGGGATGGGCGACGATGAGGTGGATGGCGTAGAGCGGATTGACCGCCAACAGCACGGCGGGGTTGCCGATGATCTGGCGTACGCCGAGCACTGCGATGGTGAAGAACCACAGGCACATCACCGGCCCAAACCACATGCCCACGGTGCCCGTGCCGCGTTTCTGGATCCAGAACAGTCCGGTCAGGATGGCGGCGGTGGTGGGGATCACGGCCGGCCCGAGATGGGGCGCGATGACCTTCATGCCTTCGACCGCGCTCAAGACCGAGATGGCCGGTGTGATCATGCTGTCGCCGTAGAAAAGCGCAGCGGCGAAGACGCCGAGCACGCCGACTACCCACACTCGACGCTTGGAATTTTTGAGCGCGTCAGCCACCAGCGCCAGCAGGGCGAGACTGCCGCCTTCACCGCGATTGTCAGCGCGCATGATCAAGATCACATACTTGATGGTGACCAGCATCATGATTGCCCAGAAGATCAACGACAGCACGCCGAGTACACGGGGCGTATCCAGCCCCAGCGCGTGGGCGCCGCTTAAGGTCTCCTTCAAGGCATACAGCGGACTGGTGCCGATGTCGCCATAGACCACGCCGACGGCGCCGAGCATCAGCGCCTTGATATCTTTCTGATCGTGCATTGCAGCTCCCACGCCGCCGTGCTGGCCGGCCGGCGCGTGTCTGGTTCGTGCCATCGAAATAAAAAACCGGCACCACGCGCAATGGCCGTGGGTGGTGGTGGCGGCTTGCTGGCTATCACGCCCTGCGGCGCTTGTCGGACACCCATAGGCGCGGCTTGAATCCCCCCTCTCGCTATGGAAGTATCCTGAGCCTCGGCGGGTCGCCCCGTCGCCATTTAGAAAAATCAGGCCAAAGCCATGAGTCAGACTCCCACCAAGCAGTTCGACGCCGCTGCCGAACGGCGTACCACGCCGTCCGGTATCGAGATCCCGCGCGTCGCTACCGCCGACATGCGGCGCCGTCCCGATGATTCCGCGCCGGGAGAATACCCTTTTACGCGGGGTATTTTCGAGGACGGCTATCGTGGTCGCCTGTGGACCTTCCGCCAGTATTCCGGTTTCGGCAGTGCCGAGGAGTCCAACGATCGCTATCGCTTCCTGCTCGAACGCGGCCAGACCGGTCTGTCGGTGGCGCTCGATCTGCCGACTCAATGCGGTTATGACCCGACCGACCCGATGGCGCGTTCCGAGGTCGGCAAGGTCGGCGTGTCCTTGTCTAACCTCGCCGAGATGGAACTGCTATTCCGGGACATCGATCTGAGCAAGGTTTCGACCTCGTTCACCATCAATGGCACGGCGGCGATGATCTTCGCCATGTATCTCGCGGCGGCCGACAAGGCCGGTGTGCCACGCGCCAAGCTGACCGGCACCATCCAGAACGACATTTTGAAGGAATACGTGGCACGCGGCACCTGGATCTTTCCGGTCCGTCCGGCGTTGCGCCTGGTCGCCGACAGCATCGTCTACGCCAATCAGGAATCGCCCCGCTTCAACCCCATCAGCATCGCCGGCGCGCACGTGCGCGATGCCGGTTCGAGCGCGGTTGAAGAAATGGGTTTCACACTGGCCAATGGGCTGGCCTATGTTGACGAGCTGCTGGCGCGCGGCGCCGATCTTGAGCGCTTCGCCCAGAGTCTGTCGTTTTTCTTCTACGTGCACATGAACTTCTTCGAGGAAGTGGCGAAGTTCCGCGCCGCCCGGCGGCTGTGGGCACGGCTCATGAAAGAACGTTACGGCGCCCACAGCGAGCGCGCCCAGCAGTTCCGCTTCGGTGTGGTTTGTGGTGGCTCGTCGTTGACGGCCGCCCAGCCCTATAACAATGTCGTGCGGGTCGCGGTCGAGACCATGGCTGCCACCCTCGGCGGCGCGCAATCGATTTTCACCTGCGCTTACGACGAAGCCTTTCAATTACCCACCGAGCAGAGCGCCGAACTCGCGTTGCGCACCCAACAGGTGATCGCCTATGAGAGCGGCATCGCCGATTCGGTCGATCCACTCGGCGGCAGTCATTATGTCGAATACCTGACCGATGAAATGGAAGCCGCTATCGAGGGCGTGATCAAAGAAATCGCCGACTATGGTGGCGTGGTCAAAGCCATCGAGGACGGCTATCTGCAGCGCCGCATCGCACGCAGTGCCCACGAGCGCAAATCGCGTGTCGACAAGGGCGATTCGGTGGTGGTCGGTGTCAATCGTTTCCGCAACGAAAGCGAGAACAAGGAAGTCGGTGAAGTCTTCAGCAGCAGCGCCGCAACCTCGGCGGCGGTGATCGCCAAGTTCGAAAAAATTCGCGACGAGCGCGATGCGGCGGTTGTCGCGCGTACGCTTGCCGCGTTGGACCGTGCCGCCCGGGATAATAGCGAGAACCTCATGCCCTATCTGGTCGACTGCTGCCATGCCTACGTCACCATCGGTGAGATGGTCGAACAATTGAAGAGCCTGTGGGGTGAATTCATCGAACCGGTGAAGCTGTAATGACCGGCATACTCAAGGGTAAACGCATTCTGATCGCCAAGCCCGGTCTCGACGGTCACGATGTCGGTGCCAAAGTCATCGCACTGGCGCTGCGTGACGCTGGCGCCGAAGTCATCTACACCGGTTTGCGCAAAACGCCGGACTATATTGCGCGCGTGGCAGCCGAGGAAAACGTCGACGCGGTCGGTTTGAGCATTCTGTCCGGCAGCCATCTCGAGCTGGTCAAGCTCACTGCACAAGCGCTCAAGCGCGAGCATGCCGACGATGTCGCGCTGTTCGTTGGCGGCACCATTCCGCGCGGCGACTGGGAAGGTTTGAAGGCCAGCGGCGTCGATTGTGTATTCGACAGTGAGATGAGCCTTGAACAAGTGGTCGCTGAGGTCGCGCGGAGGCTGGCGTGACGGCAGCCGAGATCGCGCGCGCGCCCATCAATCGTCGCGCGCTCGGTCGCGCGTTATCGCGCATTGCTGATGCCTCGGTGGCCGAGGCCTTGGCGGTGCTGGAGGGCGACGCTCGCGCCCACGGCGAAGTGTGGCGCTGTGGTATCACCGGGCCCGCAGGGGTCGGCAAAAGTTCGCTGCTGGGCCGATTTGTCAATGCACGACTGGCCCACCAGCGGCGCGTCGGTGTAGTTGCCATCGATCCCAGCAGCCCCTACACCCAGGGCGCCATTCTCGGTGACCGCATCCGCATCGATGCCCATGGCGACGACGCCGAGCTATTCGTACGCTCGCTCGCCAGCCGCCGCTCGCGCGACGGCTTGGCCGACAATATCGCCAATGTGCTGGCGCTGCTTGAAGCACACGATTTCGACGATGTGATCGTTGAAACCGTCGGTGCCGGCCAGTCGCAATACGAGGTGCGCGAGCTGGTTGATACGCTGGTGGTGGTGCTGATGCCGGGCGCTGGTGACATGGTGCAAGCGGTCAAGGCCGGCATTCTTGAGACCGGCGACATCTATGTGATCAACAAGGCCGACCGGCCGGGCGCCAAAGAAATGGTCGCCGAGATAGCCTCCGTGCTGCGTCACCCCGATGGCCCCGAGGCTTGGCATCCGCCAGTGGTTTTGGTCTCGGCGCTGGTCGGCGATGGCATCGCCGAACTCGATGCTGCGGCCGAAGCCCATCGCGCTTGGCGTCTGCGCCACCTCGACGGCACAGCCGCGCGTCACCCGCGGCGCCGCGCCCTTGTGCGCGCGCTGGTGACGCGGCGGCTGGCCGAAGTGATCGAGGCCAACGGCGCAGCGTTATGGGACGCTGACGTGGCCAGCGCTTACCATGCGGTAGTGACTGGCTTGAACCAGCCCGCGTAGAAACGGGCTATCCCCTGTGTCGGCTGCCGCTAGTTCGGAGAGTTCCCATTGTTCAGTTACGTCGATAAATCGATCCGCACTCAGCTCGAGGGCGATCGCCTGTTGGTCACGCTCGATCGCCAGGCACAGCTGGTGGACGCCGGCGATGCCGAGGCCTTCATTTCGGTGTTGGGGCCGGTACCGATCCCGCGTTTGATCGGCGGCGCTGAAGTGATGTTGGAGTGGTATCTCTTCGTACGCCGCACCGAGCTGTCAGCCGTGCAGGACGCTGCGCGCGATGGCGGCGCCGATGCTATCCGCGAACTCCTGCACAGTTCGATGTCGGTCAATTCGGTGTTCGCAATGCCGGACTTCTGCCAGGCGCGCACGCCCTTGGTACGCATTCATTCCTGCTGCTTGACCGGTGATGTATTCGGCTCGCGACGCTGTGATTGTGGGCCGCAGCTCGACCAGGCGTTTGAACAGATCAAGGCGGCTGGCGAGGGTGCGGTGGTGTATATGAGTGGCCACGAAGGGCGCGGCATCGGTCTATGGGCCAAGGCCATCACCTATCTGTTGCAGGATGGCGGCCACAACACCTATCAGGCCAATACCGCGCTCGGCCTGCCCGAGGATTCGCGCGATTTCAGTGACGCGGCCGTCGTCTTGCGTCATCTGTTGCGCGGCCGTGCCATCCGCCTGTTGTCGAACAACCCCGATAAACGCCGTCAGCTTGAAGAAAATGGCCAGCCTGTCAGTGCAGCGGTGCCGTTGATCGCCGGCGTATGCGAACACAATCTGCGCTATATGCGCGCCAAGCGCGCCAAGGGCCACAGCATGCCGGACGACCTGTGACCACAGGCGGCAATTTAAAGCGCGCTTGCGACGCTGCGCTCAGTGATTGATATAACCCTCGATGTCGGCGATCGAAACCAGGCCGTCGATATAGGCGCGCAAACCACCCTTGGCATCGAATAGCAAATAGCTTGGCGTGCCGGTAAAAGGCTCGCCGGTGGTGCGCTGATATTTCGCAATAAATTCGTCGGCGTCGGCCATCACGCTCGGGAAGTTCTGGGTATGGGAGGCCTGGTAGGTCTTGATCTTGGCCTGCTGATCATAGCCATCGAGCGAGATGCCGAGCACCGTGGCGTCGCGGTCTTTGTGCTTGGTGTGGAATGCCGAGATCAGCGGATACTGCTTGCGGCAGGCTTCGCAATAGGTGGTCCAGATCATCACCAGTGTCCATTTGTCTTTGTTTAGAAATTCGCCGAGGCCAGCGTGACGACCATCGAGACTCTGCACCTGCACGCCGCCGGCGATGGCAGTGACGGGTAACAACAGCGCGGCGCACAGCAAGCCGAGGAGTGCACGTCTGATCATGGCGTGAAGCCTCGATAAAGATAAATGGACGACGGTCGGCATGTTTCAGCGCGGCGTGATGGTGACCGGCATGCCGGCGCGAGTCTTGTAGGTGACCACCGCTTGCGGAATGACCTTGAAGCCTGCCAGCGGTAACACTCGAAAGCGTTGCAGCAGCTGCGCCAGCACGAGCTGGATCTCGAGCATTGCCATGCTGGCACCGATACAGGCACGCGGTCCGGCCGAGAACGGAATATAACAATAGGAATGGCGCTGCTCGTTGCGCTTGACATCGAAGCGGTCGGGGTCGAAACGCTCGGCGTTCGGCCAGTATTCCGGATGTCGGTGCAGGGCATACATGGAAATCGACACGTAAGCGCCGGCCGGCACTCGATATCCGCCGAATTCGGCTTCTTCGTTAGCGCGCCGCGCGATGCCCCACACCGGTGGGTAGAGCCGCATCGACTCCTGTACCACTTGTTTCAGATAGGGCAGGCGCGGCAGATCGGCGCTGTGGGCGACGCGACCGCCGAGTTGATGGTCGAGTTCCGCGACCAGACGTGCCTCGATGTCAGGATGTTGTCCGAGCAAGTGATAAGTCCACACCAGCGCGGTGGCGGATGTTTCGTGACCAGCCAACAGCAAGGTGATCAATTCATCGCGCATCTGCGCGCGGCTCATGCCTTCGCCGCTCTCGATGTCGCGTGCTGCCAGCAGGCGATCGACGATGTCAGCGCGACCCTGATCACCTTGCGCGATACGCTGCTCAACCAGCCCGTCAACGATGGCATCGAGACGCGCTTTGATGCGCGCAAAGCGCTGATTGCTCGGCACCGGCAGCCACGGCCAGAGCGTCAGTAGCGAGGCCAGTTTGAGCGGGTGCTGGTTGACGATGTGGAGGATCTCAGTCATTTCGTCGGCGGCGTCGTCGATGTCGGCACCGAACAGCGTGCGGCTCACGATTTGAAAGGTCACGCGACTCATATCGCGGTCCAGCCATACGGTTTCGTCGGCACGTTTGGCCATCCAAGTGCGCGCAAGCTGGGCCGTCATGTCGTTGATGGTGTCGTCGAACTTGTCGATCGCGCGGTTGGCGAACACCGGTTGCATGAGCCGGCGCTGTTTGGCCCAGTCGGGCCCGTCATTGGTCACCAAACCCTTGCCCAGCGTGCGGCCGACCACCCGATAGTCGATGGTGTCCTTGCTATAGCGCGGCCAGGACTGGGTTAGCACCTGGCGCACGTATTCCGGGTGATTGAGGCAGTAGATGGTCTGCAAGCCGCGCCAACGCACAATATCGCCGTAGGTACGTGCGATGTGCAGCAAGGATTCGGGCGGGCTGCGGCGCAGTAAGCGATAACCTTCCAGCAGCGGCACAGCGGGTGGTAGCGGCAGTTGCGAAATGAGGCTCGGTTGAACGACGGACATGGGCGCGTCTCGGGCTTGAGTTGCGACTATGCTAAGGCCCTGCAAGTGCACTCGCCAGCGGGACGCTTAAAACAGTGTCGCACCTTCAGGCGTTAGCAGGCTTGCCGCCCACACTAATCGTTCCTATGCTCGGGCGACGATGCTCGACAGTCATGTACACAAATACTTTCAGCCGCTGTTCGCTTTGATCGCGCGCGCGTGTCTGCGTTGTGGGATCAGCGCCGATAGTGTGACGATTGCGGGTTTGGTAGTCGGACTCATCGCCGCCGCCTTGGTCGTACTTGGCTTGGCACCGCTCGGCATTGCTGCGCTGTGGCTGTCTGGCTTGCTCGATGCGGCCGATGGCACCTTGGCACGCATGACCCGCAGCAGCCCGCTCGGCGCGATCATGGACATCACGTTCGATCGGGTGGTCGAAGTGGCGATGATCCTGGCGCTGGCCTGGCGCTATCCCGAGGCCCGCATGGCGCTTTTGTTGCTGACCGCCGTGATCGTGGTGGCGATGTCGCTATTCCTGTCGATAGGTGCGGCACTGGTCAACCATTCGACAAAATCCTTTCACTACGCGCCCGGTCTGGCTGAGCGCAGCGAGGGCTTCATTTTCCTGTCATTGATGGCCTTGAACCCGGCTCATCTCGTGCTGTGGACGCTGCTGTTCACCGCCGCCATCGTGCTGACCATGGTGCAGCGTTTTACGCAGGCGCGTGCGGCCCTGTCGGCGCGCAGCTGAGGGCCGAGTCGCCGAATACGGCCAGGCCCGCCACGCTGTCACGCCAGAAAGCGAGCTCTGCCTGCACGCCACTGGCCGGGTCAGCACAGAAGGCTGCGCGATCGGCATAGGACTGATAACAACCGTCGGCAAGACGCCCGAAACGCTCGCCCATGATCAGTGCCTCTTTCAAATCGTGGGTGACGAATACCACGCTGCTGCTGTGTTGGCGGGTGAGTCGTTTGCATAATAGCTGCATGCTCGCACGCGCTTGACCGTCGAGATTGCTGAAGGGTTCATCAAGCAGCAGCAGGGCAGGCTTGACCGCCAGTGCACGACCGAAGGCGACACGCTGCCGTTGTCCGCCGGACAGGCTCTCGGGCCTGCGTCGCGCAAAACCTTCGAGCTCAAGGGCAACGAGCATGGCCTCGACTTCGCGGCTGACGGCGGCCTGTGGCAGTGCGCGCAGACGCAAGCCAAAAGCGATGTTCTCGAACACATCGAGATGAGGAAACAGCAGGGCTTCCTGATAGAGATATACCGCGCCACGTGCTTGCGGTGTTGCGGCGCTGACATCATGGCCGAGGATGTGCACGCTGCCGCTATCGGCGCGCTCGAGTCCGGCCAGGATGCGCAACAGCGTGGTCTTGCCACAGCCCGACGCGCCGATCACGACCAGGGTTTGGCCGTCGTCCAAGGCGAGATCCAGCGCGGCAAATACCGACGTTTGCCCATAACGCTTGGTGAGGCCGCGCACGGTCAGCCAGGCGCAAGTCGATGGCGCAGTCATGGCCCGGTTCATTGTGATGAGCGCCACAGCGGCGCCGGCAACAGCAGGCGTGGATTGATCACGAGCGCTACAGCGGGTGGTGCAATCAAGAGCAGGGCGGCGGCGGCGGCCTGGCGCAAGTCGCCCGCGCCCAGATAATCGAACACTGTCAGCGTGAGGGTCTCGACGCGCCCCGCGCCGATCACCCGTACCAGTGCGAAATCGAACCACGACATGAGGGCTGTCTGGAACAGGCATACACCCAGCAGACCGCGTGCAAGGGGCAGGTGTACCCGCCACCAGATCTGGGCCGGCCGCGCGCCAAGGCTTTCGGCAAGTTCGCCCAGCGCGCGGTTGTGGCGCGTCCAGTAACCATGACAGAGCAGCACCGCATAGGCATAGGCGAAGGGCCCTTGCGCCAGCACTACGCCGCTATAGCGCCCACTGAGAGCGAGCGCTGCGAAACCCTGACCCAGACACAGCGCATAGACCACCGGTGACACCGCGAAGGGCAGCAGCGCGAGCGCCAGCCAGTGACGTTCATGGCGTTGCAGAGCGATGGCATGACTGGTGAAAAAGCCGGCCGTGGTGGCCAATACGGCGACCATGGCGGCAAGTGCGATAGAGCGCAGGGTGGTGGCGGCCAGGGTGTGCCAGTCGCCGCCGAACACCCCCCATTGAGAGCTCTGCCAAGCTTGCGGCCACAGCGCGGGATAGCGCCAAGTGCGGGCGAACGAGAGCAGCAGCAGCACGGCGAAAGGCAGGGCGATGAGCAGCGCCACCGTGGTGGCGAGCAGGCTGGCGGCGGCTCTGCGCATCAGCCTTGCACGGCACTACGCGCAGGGCGCCACGTCAGCACCGCCCAGGCGACGATCAACAGCGTGAGATAAACACTCGCCATCGCATAGCCGAGCGGGCGTTGTGCGAGATCGTAGCCGCCGATCGCACGCGCGATGGTGACCGAGACCATCGCCGGTTGCGCCGCACCGATCAGCAGCGGCAATTCGTAGGCACCGAGCAAGGCCACACCATAGACCGCGATCACGGCGCGGGCCTGGCTGAGCAGCAGCGGTATGCCGATGCGTCGCCAGGCCTGCCAGCGTGTCGCGCCTAAGGCTTCGGCCTGCCCGATTAACAGCGGCACGCGGGCATGTTCCGCTAGGCGTTCGAACAACAGCACGAATAGCGGCGTGATCATCGCCAGATGCGTGAGCACGATGCCGCGCCCGGCGGGATCGAATATGAGCGCGGGAAACTCTGCAGGCGTCGCCACCCAGCCGAGCCCATGGGCCAGGCGCGAGAAGAAGCCGCTGTCACCGAGCAGGCTCGTGGCCATCAGCGCCGCCACCACCCCCGGCACGGCGAGCGGCAGGAACAGGGCGCGCCCCAGCAATCCGCTGCGTAGTCGTGAGCCCAGTGCCGCCAGCAGGGCTAGCGCAATGACTAGCGCCAGCAGCAGGGTGATGGTGGTCAGGGTCACACTGTAGAGCAGCGTCTGCCAGAAGCGCTGGCCGGCGAACAGTGCGTGCCAGCCGCTATAGTCGAACGTGGTGGCGCGCGGCCAGCTTAGTGCACCGACGCTGTGGGCGAGCGCCAATACCAACGCCAGCGCGACACTGCCGCCGCAGGCGAGCAGGAACAGCGCCAGCCAGGCGCGGTCAGGCGCGGATTCATTCGTCCAGAAACTGCGCACGAAAATCTCGTTCCAGTCGGATCATCAATTCGGCACTCGGCTCGGCCAGCGCGCGGCTCGCGAGTTCACTGCGCGGCGGCGCATGGGTGCGGCTTGTAATGGCGGCAAAGCGCGCCGGCCAGGGCGGCGGCAGACGCGCCACGTCGAGCACCGTGCCATCACCCCACACCGCCGGCTGTTGTTTTTCATACTGGGCCTGCGGCGATTGCAATTCGTTGATGACGACCATCGCCGCCGCTTTGTGCGCTGCGCGCGCGACGATGCCTAAGTAATGGCTGTTGGCGATCGTGCCTGTGTCAAGCGCATAGGCGCTGGCGCTAGCTGGAAACAAGCCATTGGCGATTTTGTTGTCGACCTCGCCATCGTTCATGCTCATGGTGAAATCGATCTCGCCGTTGGCGAACAACTGATGCAGTTGCGCTACTTCGCGCGGAAAGGTCTCGCCCTTGCGCCACAGCGCCGGTCGCACCCGGCGTAGCCAAGCGAACAGCCGATCGCGCGCTTGTATATAGCGCGCTTCGTCAAAGGGCCCGGCCAGCGCCTCGCGATCACCGGCCTGGGCTATCATGAGCTACTTCATGAAACTCAAGCGGGTGAACGCAGTGTCGACGGTAAAGCGACCGGGATGGGCGAGGATCCACTCGGCGAGTGCTGTCGCTTCTCGTGGCGGCTGGGTGACCCGTGCGCGATCGGCGATGAGCAGCAGTTGCGCGGTGCCCCATGGCGCTTCGAAGCCATTGACCGCTTGTTGAAAGTCCTGGGCAATACGCGGATTGCGCCAGTCGACATGCACGTCATTGGGCAGCGCTGAGGTGAAAGGCCCGTACAGCGCCGCGAGTTGTCGCAGCTTGTAGAAGGTCTCGCCATTGATCCACACCAGGTCGATGTTGCTGGCCTGTTGACCGGCCGCGAGTTCGTTGGCGAGCAGGGCGGGAATATCGCCCTGCGCCGGCACGATATGCAAACCGATGTCGTAACGTTCACGCAGGCGCGGCGCGATGAATTCGTTCATGTAACGATTGATGGCGGCATCGCCGGTCCACATTGCGAGATAGACTTCGGCGCCCCGCGCGACGCGCTCGACCTCGGCCCAGGGTAGCCCGCGCGGATCGTCCTGCGTGGTGGGCGCAGGAGCGCGTTCGCAGGACGCTAGCGCAGCCACTATCAGCACCCAGCCGAGACGCTGCTTATGCATCACGAGCGGGCAGCCATACTCAGAAATGATGGCTCAGGCTGATCATGAAACTGCGCGGCAGTTCGGGCAGCACGTCGGTCGAGCCGAAATAGCCGCCATCGAACACTGGCGAAAAATTTTCTTCATCGCTGAGATTGAAAATCTCGCCGCGCACATCGCTGCGCAAACTGCGGCAGTAGTAATGCACGGCAGCGTTGAGCGCGAACTGCGCACGGATGCGCACGGTATTGAGGAAGTCGAGGCGGAAGGCATTGGTGTAATAACCGTTCACACTCGCGCCGATACCATTGTCGAACTCATAACTCACCAGGCCCGACAGCAACACGCTGGGCAATCCCGGCACGCGCCGACGGCTCGGTGCAAACGCGGTGAAGCTCGGGCTGCCGACACCGGTGCCGAGGATGATATCTGGCCGCGAGTTGTCGAAGGCATCGTTGACGGTGCGACTGTCTTGAAAGGCGGCTGCATCATCGAAGCGGGTATTGAGATAGCTCGCACCCAGACTGGTGTACAGGTGGCGGTCTGGTCGGAATACCAACTGGCTTTCGACGCCGCGCGTGAGAATGCCGCTGTTGCTGCCATTGCGATTACGCAGGCTGCGGCTTTGTTCGAACAGCGCGAAGTCGGCGTACCACGGGCTGCCGGGTGGGGCGAGTTTGACACCCACTTCGAATAACTCGCTGGCGGTGTCGAAATTGCGTGGGTCGATACGGTTGTTGGCCCCCAGCACGAAGCCGCCACCCAGACTGTTAGAGGTTGATTCGCTGTAACTCACGGTGAAATAGTTGGTGAGTGCTGGCAGCGGTTGGTATTGCAGACTGAAGTTGGTGCTGGCGAGCAACGCGTTGGCGCTGTCCTGCGCACGGTCCACACCGGCCGGCGGCGCGCCATCGCGGGCCGTTACCCAGTACCAGTCGCCACGCGCACCGATCAGGGCGCGCCATTGCGGTGTGAACGCAATGTCCTGTTGCACAAACAGGCCGACTTGATAGGCGCTGGAATCGGTGGTGTCCGAGATCAGAAAATCGCCGCGACCGTTACGGTTCAAATCATATTGCGCGCCGGGCGAGACGAACAATCCCGGTTCCAGCTGCACCAGCATGGCTTGCTGCGCGGCGGTGAGCGGGAT
>JANMJF010000291.1:0-5650 GCA_031371245.1 Pseudomonadota bacterium
GCGTCGACCGCCGCCTTGTCACGCACACGCCAGCACAGGTGATGCAGCCCCACACGATTCTGCACGAAACGCTCCTGCTCGTAAGCCGGCTCGCATTTACTGATACCGAGCGCGGTACGGCCGCCGACGAAGTACATCATCTGCTCGCCATCAAAAGTGCGTGTCATGCCGAAAAAAGGCAGCAACTGCTCGTAGAAACGTCGGCACGCTTGCCAAATGCTGACCGAGAGAATGACGTGCGCGACACCGTTGATTTCGATCATGGGAACCTCATCTGCTTCGATTCAATAATCGACGCAAAGCGCGACTATTTCGAGCGGTCGGGAAGGTCCGGAACCTGGAAAACTGAAAGTCACCGCTGTGAGATCGAGTCGGTCGATAGCCATGACTCCGCCTAGTCTCGGCGTCGGCGTAATTCAGCGTAGATCTATTCTGCCTTAGGATTCCGACAGATCGTTTGCCACTTTTGCCAAAATTCTCAGGCCGGCCATCAGCCGTTTCATCTCGGTAATGCCGAGATCTTGCGCGCATTGCCTGCGATACCGAGTGTCCTCCAGCAGCTGGGTGCTCGTGCCGCGCGCGGCGCGGCCGATCGCGTTGCCATACGCGCCAATCGCGAGTTTCGCTCCTGCCAACGCCTCGTCGAGGCCCCACGCCGACAGCATGAATGCGAGGTCGATCGCATCGCGACTCAGAACGGCTTTATCGTTCCAACGATCAGCATTAGCGAGCCACTTTTCTGCAAAGCAGCTGGTTCGATCGAGCACCGGCACCGAAATTCGTTTGATCTTAGTCGCCGCAATTTTGATTCTGGCCTCAAGAATGATTTCGAATTTTACTGCCTCGTCGCCAACGGCAATAATGGTGCGAATGCCATATTGATCGGCTCGCACGTCCCGCGCCAAAGACAGATCAGCACTCGGCAGTGGCAACAGAGCGCCGAGCGATCGATGGTCGATGGCCGCCCGTAATACGCGGTAGCCAGCAAGATCCGAACAAATAAAATCGATATCCTCGGATTCCCGATATTCATCTAGTTCGAGTGCAATGCGGGTGCCCCCACCAAAATAACACTTGGCTGCGGTCAGCACGCACGCATCCAGGCAGTCCAAAATGCGAGCGACGACTTGGTGGCGAGGGCGGCGGAATTTAGTCACGCCTTCGCCCATCGCCATAGCGCACGGAAAGTGATTCGATTAGTACCCGTTCGCAGGGGTCCAGCTGGTCAGGTTCTACAAAACGTCGATTGCGCTCGTACAAACTCCAGGCATCTTGCGCTGCAAGGTAACGAACCCGGCGATTCCAGCACAGAAGCTTAAGCTGGGGGTAGCGGTCAACTTCAACGACAGTTGCTTCTAACAGTTTGGTGAGCGCATCGATGAAACCAGGTTGACGCGCCGCCAGGACCAGACGTTCCGCCAATGCTGTTGGCAATTTAATGCGAGCGTCAGTGTGTCCGGCGCTACTGTCACGGGCGCGCTGTGCCTGTTTGGCGACACGCAACTGTTCCGATCGCGTCAGCGCGCTCGTTCGTGGACGACCTGCAGCTATTCGTTGTGTCGGTTGAGCCGGGGCTTTCATCGGCCCGACCCTAAGCTAATTATGCTGACGCGTCAACATTATTAATAAGCCCACGGTAGTGGCCAGACAGCTGCAACGTGCGGGTTTTCGGCAACGCCGAAATCAAAGCGGGCGCTAACATTGTGTTGTGCTCGCTCTCGGGCCATGGTGACACCGACAAAACGCCCTAGGAGCCTGTCGGACTTAGGGAATCGTCGCGAGGGGGTGGGAGAGCGAGGACAGATGTGCGCGCATTCGAGGCGAATAGCGGGGCTATTTAACGAGAAGGCGCGCACCTATGGACCGCTATCCCAGCGCCGCAGCAGATTCATCCTAAGTCCGACAGGCTCCTAGCTCACGGCAAACCACACCACGGTCGCGACTATCCAACTCGCTTCGTTGGCCGCTTCGCCTATCGCCATGCCGAGGCGATGACGGTCGAGCCCGGCTTCGCGGATTGAAACCACGATCTGCGCAAGGCGCATACCGATGGTGACGTGGCCAGCGGTGAAGGCCACCACCGAAATGCCGGCGCCCCCTTCGCGATAGATATTCCAGGCCAGGGTCAGTTGTGGCACGGCCTTGCAGAACACCGCATAGGCCGCGTGCAGCATCGGATCGCCGAAACGCAGACCGCGCGCGCGACCGATGGCCGTCGCGACCACCACACCACCGAGCGTGAGCGTGGCTGTCACGGTATCGACCAGCGACCACTGCACGCCAGACGAGCACAGCAGCAACGCTAGATTGGCCGCGCATACCGCCGTCCACAGGGTGTAGACCGTGATGACCTGTCGCGAAATGCGACTGGCGAAGTTGCGATGGGCGCGGACCGCGAGACCAAGATTGACCGCCAGGAAGGCCACCCAGAACAACATCCAGGTCACGCTCACGCCGGTTACTGAATCCAGCATACGGCGAAACTGCGAAATGCCGAACAACAGCGAGCAGCCAGCCTGCAACACGAACAAGCCATCGGCCACCAGGCGCGCACGCCCGGCGCCGCCGGGCACTGTGCTCACGCGAGGACGATCAGCGCGGCGCCGGTAGTCTTGATCTCGCCGTGCTGGTTGGCCGTGGAGACCTCGATCTCCACGCAGCGTGCGCCATCGACTTCGCGCTTGGCAGTGATGCGGGCACGGGCGGTAATCGCATCGCCAATGTGCGTCATGGCCAGGAAGCGGGTTTGAAAAGAACGGATGGCAGATTGCGGCACCCATTGCGTGAGCACGCGGCCGCTGTAGCTCATCACCAGCATGCCGTGGGCAATCACATCGTCGAGGCCCGAGGCCTTGGCGAAATCGCTATCGACGTGGACCGGATTGTGATCGCCCGATGCGCCGCAATAGATCGCGAGCGTATGACGGGTGACCGGTGGCATAACCAGCGGTGGCAGTTCATCGCCCACTGCGACGCTTTCAAATGTCGGCATGGGGTTCGCGCTCATGGCTTCACGACCAGCGTATGACAACGGTGCGGTCGAACTCGGCCACCGGCGCGCCGGACGCGTCGCTGACGAAGTTACGCTGCACCAGGAATTGCAGGGCACCGTTCTTCTTCTCGTAGATGTCGAGAAGCTCGGCGCTGAAAGTCAGGGTCTCGCCGGCATAGGCGGTGCGGTGATAGGTAAAAGATTGCTCACCGTGCAGCACCTGACCAAGCGGCATACCCAGTTCGTGGAACCAGTCGTAGGGATCGGCCCGCTCCATCTCCAGACAGAAAAAGAAAGTCGGCGGCACCGGCAGCGACGCATGCCCCGCCGCGCGCGCCGCCTGCTCGTCGAAATAGATGGGATCGGTTTCGCCGATGGCCTTGGCGAACAGACGCAAGCGCCCTTTCTCGACCTCGGCTTCAAAAGATGGCTGGCGGTAGCCGATGAATTTGTGATCGATCATGTGTGCTCCTAAGCGCTGCGTCCTTCAATGGCTACCGCGCAGCTTGCGCAGGTCGCGGATCAAACGCCGCCCCAGCGGCGCGAGCAAGCCTGGCACCAGTCGATAGCCCCACCACAGCGCGCGCGCATAGAACGGGAACACGATCATCGCCTGGTTGCGCGCCACCCCCTCAAGGATACGCACCGCTGCGACATCGACCGCGACCTTGGCGAAGGGAATATTGGCAATCAATTGCGCGCGCGGCACGTTGACCATTTCGGTGGCGTTGAAAATATTCGAATCGACGAAGCCCGGACACACCACACTGACGCGCACGCCGAGGTCTTCGCCTTCGGCACGCAGCGCCTGGGACAGTCCGACCACGGCATGCTTGGTCGCGCCATAGGGGGCATTGCTCGGAAACGGCACGAGGCCGGCCAGCGACGCGATGTTGACGATATGGCCGTGGCCCTGCGCCGCCATCGCCTTGTAGGCGGCGTCACTGCCGTAGACCACGCCCATGAGGTTCACGTCGATCACACGCCGCCAGTGCGCGAGACTCAGATCGCGCGCATCGCCGGTGACGGAAATGCCGGCATTGTTGACCATCAGATCGAGCCGACCGTGAGTGTCCTGGGTGTGCTCGACCAGGGCCGCAACCGCATCGGCATCGGTGACGTCGAGTTGTACGGCGCTAGCACTCTCGGCGCGCATGGCATTGATCGATGCCGCCACCGCTGTTGCACCGGCGATATCGACATCGGCAACCACCACCTTCGCGCCCCGTCGTCCGAGCTCTTGCGCCAGTGCCCGGCCTATGCCCGAGGCACCGCCCGTGATGATGCATACCTGTCCCGGCTGCTGCATGGCTTCCCCTTGTTGGTCGCTGCCGTTTGGCAGCTATCCGTTATGATGATAACCGCAATGCCGACTCGTCCAAGTATAAAAAGGATGCCCCTGTGAGCTATCTACCCTGTGTCGAAGTGGAACCCAAGACGGCCGCCAATGCAGCGGTGATCTGGATGCACGGCCTCGGCGCCGATGGTCATGATTTCGAGCCGGTCGTGCCACAACTCGATCTCGCGCCGGGACTGGCAGTACGCTTCGTGTTTCCCCACGCACCGTCCATCCCCGTGACCCTGAACAACGGCTTCGTGATGCCGGCCTGGTACGACATCCTCAGCCTGGAATTGGGCCGGCGTGTCGACGATGTGCAGTTGCGCGCATCGAGTGCCGCCGTCGGGCGATTGATCGCGCGCGAAAAAGAACGCGGCATCGCCACCGCTAGAATCATCGTGGCGGGCTTCTCCCAAGGCGGCGCGGTTGGCTTCGAACTGGCCCTCACCTACCCCGAGCGCCTCGCCGGGCTCATCGCCCTGTCGACCTATTTTGCGACCGCCCAAAGCATCGCGCCCCACGCAGCTAACGCCGGCCTGCCGATCATGGTAGGCCATGGCAGTCGCGATGCGATGGTCGCCGAAAGTTTCGGCCAACACAGTGCAGCACGGCTACGCGAGCTGGGTTATGCGGTCGAATATCACAGCTACCCGATTGAACACAGCGTGAGCATGGACGAGATCAAGGATATCGGGCGGTTTATCAGCGCCTGCCTGGCGGCGTGATCGAGGCCGGCGGCGTTGCCAAGAAATCCAATGTGCGAATAAATGCACACGTTTTTCTCAGAACATTAATCCCACAACGAGGAGAGTTCAGATGGATTTCGGTTTCGTATTCATGGGTGACGTGCACATCCACCAGGACGTCAAGTACGCCGAGGATCACGGCTTCTCCCACGCCTGGCTGTATGACACGCAGATGCTGGGCAGCGAGGTCTATGCCACGCTCGCGCTGTGCGCCGACCGCACCAGCACGATCAAGCTCGGCCCCGGTGTGACCAATCCCGCCTCGCGCATCGCGCCGCTATCGGCTTGCGGCATGGCTACTATCAACGAGCTCGCACCGGGCCGTGCCATCATGGGCATCGGCACCGGCAATACCACACGCCGCACCATGGGCATGCCGGCCGCCAAGGTCGCAGAGCTCGAAGAGCATGTGCGCATCTGCCGTGATCTGTTCGACGGCAAGATCACCGACTACAGCGAAGGCGAGCGCCATCGCAAGATCAAATTCTTGAACCCCGATCTGGGCTTCATCAACATCAAGGACCGTATTCCGATTTACGTCTCGGCCAGCGGTCCCAAGGTCGCGCAACTGGC
>JANMJF010000298.1:0-3640 GCA_031371245.1 Pseudomonadota bacterium
AATCACGACGACGGCTATGTGCGTAACCGCCTCCTCGGTGACGACATCGGCAACAACAACGATTATGCCGGTCGTGGTCAGCTGCTGTTCCTGCCGACCGACAACACCGAGTTCTTGCTCAACGTACGCGGCTCTTTACAGCAGGTGCGCACCGGTTTCTGGGAAAACGTCTCGACACGCGCTGATCCCAAAACCGGCAATGGCTTCTACACGCCGGGCCTGACCAACTTCAACGGTTATCGCGATGGTGACAAGGATCAGTTCGCCGGCGACTACAACAAGTTCGGTAGCCAGGACATGCACACCTTCGGCGTGTCGGGCAACTTCAAGTGGAACCTCCGCGACAACGTCAAGCTGACCTCGATTACCGACTACAGCCAGGTCAAGCGCGACTATGTCGAAGACTCCGATGCCTCGCCCTTCGAAGATTTCAACTTCTTCCTCGCCACCGACGCTGATCAGTTCTCCCAAGAGCTGCGTCTGAATGGCGACCTGGACAAGATCCGCTGGGTGGCGGGTTTCTATTACCTGCACATCAAAGTCAGGGATGCTAACGGCGCCGAAGAGCCGCTCTTGAGCGGCATCTGGGACAAAAACAAACCCGGCAATCAAAGCATCCTCGGTGGCCTCGGTTTCACCGGTCCGCTGATCGACGCCCCCAATGGCGCCCTCGGTACGGTCTTCGAAGGCGATGGCACACCACTCGGCATCGACAACCCCTATCGCACCGAGACCAATAGCTGGTCGCTGTTCGGCCAGACCGAGTACGACTTCACTCAAACCCTGACCGGTATCGTCGGCTTCCGTTATATCGACGAAAACAAAAACCATCACTACGACAGCAATCTGGTCGACTTCCAACCAGGCAAACGCGAGCGCAATGGCAACCAGCAGATCATCGCCAATCTCTCCACCTATGATGGCGAGATCGACAAGAGCATGTGGTCGGCCAAAGCGCAGTTGAACTACAAGCCGAGTCAAGACTGGCTGTTCTATGGTGGCTGGAACCGCGGCGTGAAGGGCGGTGGCTTCAATGCACCGCTGGACGTGACCGATTATTTTGGTTCTTTTGGCCCGAAGGGCGGTCCGATTCCGTTGACCGACACCAATATGAAGTTCAAGGAAGAAAAACTCGACGCCTATGAAGCCGGCTTCAAGGTCGAACTGTTCGATGGCAAAGCGCGCTTCAACACCTCGGCTTTTTACTACGACTACGCCGACTATCAGGCTTTCCAGATCGTGGGGCTCACCACCTTCATCACCAATGCCGACGCCAAGAGCCACGGTTTCGAGATGGAGTTTCAGGCCTCACCCATCGATGGCCTGGACTTGCTGCTCGGTGCCGCCTACCTCAATGTCACGGTCAAGGATGTCGATCTCGACGGCCCCGGCCCACTGGGTGCAGCCGACACCAAGCCGGTGCAGTCGCCGAAGTGGAACGCCAACGGTCTGTTGCGTTATTCCTGGCCCTATATGGCGGGCAAGCTGGCCTGGCAGGCGGATTTCCGCTATCGCTCGAAGCACTACTTCAGCCTGACCCGCGCCGAAGCCAGTACCGAGAATGGCTATGTCATCGGCGATGCGCGTTTCAGCTATACCACGTTGGATCAAAAGTGGGAGGCCGCAGTGTTCGTCAACAACATCGCCGACACCCGCTACCTGGTACAGACTTTCGATCTCGGCTCAGTGCTGGGCATGACCGAGCAGTTCTACGGCTTGCCGCGCTGGGTGGGCGGCACCATCCGCTACAGCTTCTAATCTCGCTGACCGTTGCCGGTGGCGCACCGCGCCACCGGGATCTAGTCGCGCACCAATTCGCGCAGACGCTGCACTTCAACCTTGCCCATGGCATTGCGCGGCAAGGCATCGACGAATACAACGTCTTTAGGCTGTTTGAAACGCGCGACCTGCCCGTTGAACAGTGCGAGCACGTCTTCGCGTGCGGTGTTGGCATGGGCACGCACCGCCACCACCACCGGCACCTCACCCCAATGGGCATCGACACGTCCCGCCACCGCTGCCTCACGCAGCAGAGCGCTGCCGGCGAGCACCCGTTCGAGCTCGGCCGGGTAGATGTTCTCACCGCCCGAAATGATCACGTGCTTGCGGCGATCCTTGAACCAATAGAAACCGTCTCCATCCCGTACAGCGATGTCACCGCTGGCGAACCAGCCATCAGGGAAGGGCGTGGCGGCTTGCGCCAAACTGTCCCAATAACCCTGCGCCAGGTGCGGACCGCGCACCATGATTTCGCCCGGCATGCCGTCGGCGACCTCGTGTCCCGCGTCATCAAGCAAACGAACTTCGGTGTGCAGTCCGACGCGACCGATGGAGCCGGCATGACTATAGGCGTGTGCGATGCGTTGATAGATGGCGACCGGCCCGGTCTCGGTCGCGCCGTAGATCTGAATGACCGGCACCTGGCGCGCATGCAGCGCCGCGATCAGCGGCAGCGGTACATCGGTCGAACCGGTCGCGCACGCACGCAGACAAGACAGATCGGTGCTGGCCCAGTCGCGATGGGCGAGCATGGCGGTCAGAGTCGCCGGCACCTGCACCGTCAAGGTCGGACGCTCGCGGTTGATCAGGGCCAGGGTCCGCGCCGTGTCGAAGCGCGCTTCAAGGATCACCGTCGCACCGCAGGCCAGCGCCGGTAGGGTCTGAATATTGAGCCCACCGACGTGGAACATTGGCAACACCGTCAAGACCCGATCGGCGCTGGTCATATCGTGCATGTGCTGCGCGTTGCGTGCGTTGTAACACAGCGCATCCTGGCTGAGCAGCACGCCTTTGGCGCGGCCGGTGGTGCCCGAGGTATAAACGAGTAACACGCCGCGTTCAGGTGCGGCAAACGAGGTCACGGACTCAGCGGCAGTCTGGTCGTCGGGCAGCTGCGCGACGTCGTGGCGCTGATGGCGGGCCACGACCTGCGGCACGTCGGCCAGGGCTGTGGCGCGCTCGCTGCACGAGTCATCGATCACCGCTAAAACGACCCCCGCATCGGCGACGATGGCGGCCAGTTCCTGGTCGGACAGGCGCCAATTGAGCGGCACCAGCACCACCCCTATACGCGCACAGGCGAACAGCAAGGCGACCAGATCCGGCGTGTTGAAACCGAGCCAGGCGAGGCGCGCACCCGGTGCAAGACCACGCTCGTGCTGCAACCACGCCGCCAGTCGTGTGCTGCGTGCGGCCAGTGCGGCATAGCTATAGACCGTGTCTTCGAAGATCAGTGCGCGCTGCTCAGGCGTACGCGTCGCGTGCGCCTCAAGCCAGTCGGCAAAGGGCAACACTAGTCGCTCTCGCCGGGCAGATAGAGCGCGTCGCGCGCGATGCGCTCAAGACATAGATCGGCACTCCACGGCAGCATCAGCGAGCCACAGCGGCTGTCGCGATAAAGCCGTTCGAGCGGCAGGGATTTCAACATCGACTGCCCGCCGCAGGTGCGAATGGCGAGTTGACAGAGTTCGTTGGCATTTTCCATGGCGCTGAACTGCGCCGCGTAAGCACGCATCACCTGCTCCCGGCTCGGGTCGATGCGCGCTTCGGACACGGCTTGGAACCACAGGGCTTTGGTCTGCTCCAGACGGATCTGCATCTCAGCGACATTGTGCTGCTTCGACGGTGAGCTGCGCCGCTT
>JANMJF010000315.1:0-10097 GCA_031371245.1 Pseudomonadota bacterium
GATCCATTTGAACCGCAGGCATGCTCACGATGGCTGTCCTTGTTGTTATTCGCAGATGTGAGTCTGTGTCGGCCCCATGGCGGCAAGCTTGAGCTACTCCCACGGCCGAGTTTGCCGGGGTGGTGGTGGTCTCGCCCTCGACAACGTCCAGGCCGATCTGACTCGCCGTTTTCTCGGTCGTAACGATGGCGCAGCGACCCTCGGCTTCTCCAACGATATCGTCAAGCTCTAGCTGGGCAGCCTCGGCGCACACGACAAGGCGACGGTGTCATTCGACGTCTACGTCAACAACTCCTGGGATGGCAATGGCCCGCTCGGCCCCCACACCTTGCCAGCGACATACCCACAGTGACACATTGACGGCCACGCCGCCCCCAAGAAGCGGCACACCAGGGGAGACATCAATGAGTACTGACGCGCCGCCCGCTGGGCCGACAAAAAATGCTTGCGCCTCGCTGCCGCGTCGACGCCTGTTATGCGCCGCAGTGGCTGCCGGTTTGGCGAACCCGCTGAGCAGTCTGGCGGCCACTGCCGACCCCAGCAAACAAGCACCCGCAGCGGGTGATGTGCTGGCCTTTGCATCCTGGGAAGACCAACCGCGAGCGCTGACACCGGCCGATGTCGAACTCAATGCCGCGCCACTCTCGGTCTATCCGCAAGATCCGGTCAGCGGTGTGACGCGCGAGAACTCGCGACTCAATCAAATTCTCCTGCTGCGTCTCGACCCGGCCAGCCTCGACGACGCCACCCGCGCGCAGGCGGCCGATGGCATCGTCGCCTACTCGGCCATCTGCACCCACGCCGCCTGCGCGGTCAGTGAATGGCGGGCTGACAAACGACACTTAGTCTGCCCCTGCCATTCCTCGGAATATGACCCGGCCAGAGGCGCGGCCCGCGTAACCGGTCCCACCGCACGTGCGCTGCCGGCTCTGCCTATCAAACGCGTTGGCGACAGACTTGTAATCGCCGGCCCCTTCAGCGCCGCACTCGGCGCTCCCGCAACCTGAGGCGATGATGATGCGAATGACTCTGTTGATCCTCGGCGCGCTGCTGCCGTTAATGTCCGGCGCCGCCCAGGCCACCGCACCCGTGCCCTATTCCACGGTGACCGCCGAGCGGCTCACGCACCCCGAGCCTGGCAACTGGCTGATGTATCGCCGCACCTATGACAGCTGGGGCTATAGCCCGCTGAAACAGATCGACACCAGCAATGTCGCGCAACTGAAACCGCTTTGGAGTTTTTCTACCGGCGTTGAGGAAGGCCATCAATCGCCACCCATCGTCAACGACGGCGTGATGTTCATCACCACCCCACGCGATCAAGTGCTGGCCCTCGACGCGCGCAGTGGCGACCTGATCTGGCGCTATCGTCGTGAGCTGCCCGCCGATCTCGTCCAGCTCCATCCGACCAACCGCGGTGTGGCTTTATATGGCGAGCGCGTCTATATCGCGACGGTTGATGCGTTCCTGGTGGCACTCGACGCGCGTACCGGTGCACTCATCTGGCAGAAGCCGGTCGAGAATTATCTGGCCGGCTATTACATGACCATGGCGCCGCTGGTGGTGGACGGCAAGATCATGGTGGGTGTATCGGGCGGCGAATTCGGCATTCGCGGTTTTATCCAGGCCTTCGACGCCAGCAGCGGCGAGTCACTGTGGAAAACCTTCACCGTGCCCGGCCCCGGTGAGGCGGGCCATGACAGTTGGCCGGGCGAGACCTGGAAACGCGGCGGGGTGCCGGTATGGTTGACCGGCAGTTACGATCCCGCGACTAAACTCGCCTACTGGGGCACCGGCAACGCTGGGCCGTGGATGGGCGATCAGCGTGCCGGCGACAATCTTTACGCAACCTCGGTGATCGCACTCGATGTAGCGAGCGGACAGATCCGCGCCCATCATCAATATCATTGGAATGATTCCTGGGACTGGGACGAAGTCGCCGCGCCGCTGTTGATCGATCTGCCGCGCAATGGTCGGACCATCAAGAGCCTGGTGCACGCCGGACGCGACGGTTATCTGTGGGTGCTGGAGAGGTCGGCCAACGACATTCGTTACGTGGCCGGCACGCCCTATGTGAAGCAGAACGTTTTTACCAAACTTGATCCTGAATCCGGCCGCCCCGAGTACGACCCGACCAAAATCCCGCGCAGTGGCGGCCGTGCCGAGTTCTGCCCCAGCTTGTGGGGTGGCAAGGACTGGCCACCGACCGCCTACAACCCCGACACCGGCTATCTCTACATCCCGGCCAACGAAAACCTGTGCAGCGCCTTCACCGGCGAGAAGGCCAAGTACCGTCGCGGCGAACTCTACATGGGCGTGCCGTTCGCCAAGATCGAAGTACTGCCGACACCCGAGGCCCGCGAGCACATCGGCGAATTGCAAGCCTGGGACCTGAAGTCCGGCAAGAAGGTCTGGACGACCAAATTCAAATCGCACAACTGGGGTCCGGTGCTGACCACCGGCGGTGGCCTGGTGTTCGCGGGCGGCACTAACGACCGTTATTTCCGCGCCTTCGATGCCCGCAGCGGCAAAATCCTATGGCAGCAGCGCACCAATTCCGGCGTGGTCGGCGTGCCGACCAGCTACGCTCTCGATGGCAAACAATATGTCGCCGTGCAATCGGGTTGGGGTGTGGACGCGCAACGCCAACAAGATTTTCTCGACCAGGCTTTCGGCACCCATACCCAGGTGCCGCAGGGTGGGGTGTTATGGGTCTTCGGCCTGCCGGAGGCCAAAGCCGAGGGCCGCCCTTGATCCCACTGAACCGCCACGGACCCGGCGTTGTGCTGCAGAAAATCAAACGCTGGTTCGAACCGAATCTCGATCCGAGTCGGGTCGGACGCGTCTTTGACGAATTCGACCGCGTACGCGGCTATGAAGCGTGGCAGGACTATTGCCGCGCGCGACTGACCCGCCCCCTACCGCAGCGCGCCGAGCCCGGACCGGTCGTCGTCCAAGGTTTCGTGCCGCTAGCGGTTATGCCGGCGGTGCAAGCAACGCAGTTACTTACCCTGGTCAGAAACACACAGGACGTGTCGCGACTTAAACGCGATTCCGCCAAGCTTGAAGGCTATGAACTGACGGACGCGTCCCTCGTCGCGCGTTTGCTCGAAAGTGCTCTGTGCGCCGATGTCGACCGCCATTGCCTGGAGTTTTTTCGCAGCGAATACCTGGTCTACTGGTACACCTTGTCGCGCACCGCGCCGAGTAAGGAGCCGGCCTCGGTCTCGTTCCGCTGGCATTGCGACCAGGGTCCGCGCACCCATCTGAAACTGTTGGTGTATTTGAACGAGCATCGTGAACACGGCGGTGGCACCTCCTATCTCGACCTCGCCGGCAGCGCGGCAGTCGCGCGCAGCGGCTATATGTTTGCGCGCGGCCGGCGCCGTAGTGATTCGCTGGCCGAACTCGCACTCCTGGCGAAACGCGATCTCGAGGCTTACCACCATTATCCACAGGCAGGCGATGCGGTGCTGTTTCAGCCAGCGCGCGTGCTGCACAGTGGCATTACGCCGCCGCTGGGGCCGCGCTATGTACTAACCTTGTGCCTGCTGCCCAGCCCGCTACCGTGGCGGACGGCGCTGGCCCGTGGCGCGCAGATTGATCTGCGCAATGATGCGATTTGGCACGCCCATGCGCGCCAGCTCGAAAAGCGGTTGGCGGGCACGGCGCGATGAATCACACTGCCGGTCCGCGTCGGCGCGCGGCCGTTGACCACCCCTGATCTGCCTGCGACCCGTGCGGCGGCAGATCGCCAAAAACGAGAGGCAAGACATCCATGAACTTACGCTTCGGCCTGCTGTGGCCATTCCGCAATCCCGCTTTCAACCGCGTGCCGTGGCCGGATCTCTACCGCAGCCATATGGACTTGATTGTCGATTCCGAAGCCATGGGCTACGACAATGCGTGGCTGACCGAACATCATTTTGTCGACGACGGCTATTCGCCTTCGCTGTTACCGATCGCGGCGGGTATTGCGACCCGCACCTCGCGCATCCGCATCGGCACCTTCCTGATCCTGCTGCCTTTGCACAATCCGGTGCGCATCGCCGAAGACACCGCGACGGTCGATCTATTGTCCAATGGTCGTTTCGATCTCGGTGTCGGCCTCGGCTATCGCCGCAAAGAATTCGCCGACCAGGGCATCGCTCACACTGAGCGCGGTGCCCGCATGAACGAAGGCATCGCCCTTATCCAGCGCCTGCTATCGGACGAGGAAGTGACCTTCGACGGCAAATTCAGCCACCTCAAAGAAATCCGTATCGTGCCGCCGGCCCTGCAGCGCCCCCATCCCCCGATCTGGATCGGTGCCATTGCGCCCAAGGCCATCGAACGCGCAGCCAAGATGGGCTTCCACTTCCAAGTGGTCGGCCCGCCGTCGCTGGTCGAGCACTACGATAGCTGCCTGACGGCCGCCGGCCGTAATCCGCAGGAATACTCCACCGCACAGTTGCGCTGGGTGCATGTCGCCAAGAGTCGCGAGCAGGCCTGGGAATCGTGCGCGCAATCGCTGCACTACACTGCCACCTGCTACGCCCGGTGGTTCGCCGAAGCCAACGACAAGCCCGGTGATAACCAAGCCGTCGAAGGCATTCCGTCGGTCGAAGAAATCATCAAGACGCAGCAGTTCAATGTGTTCGGCGAAGAAGCGCTGGTCGGCACACCTTCCGATGTGCGCGACCTGATCGCCGACTACCTCAAGCGCGGTCGCGTGACCCACTTGGTGTGCGGTATGGCGATGTCGGGTCTCGCCCCGCACCTGATCCGCTCCAGCATGGAGATGTTCGCCAAGGACGTCATACCGGCCTTCCGCAAGTAAGGGTCTCAAGACTCGTCGCAGCGATCACACCGATCGCTGCGACACCTGCCTTACTCATTTGACGCCGAAGACCGCGATGCTCAGGCGTCCATCTCCACTTCCAGTTGATCGATCACCAGGCCGGCGCTGAACGCTGCGGTGGTGACACGGAACTGCGCCGGCTGCACGGTCTGGCGATAATCGCATAGCGACAGGAAATGGGTCGCATACCACATCGCTTTCATCTCGGCGGCGAGCGCCGCCTGCTCGCCGAAGAACATTTCGTTGGGACCGAACACACGATGTTTCAGCCCCAGGCGCTTGGCGGCCATGTCGTTGGCCACGATCGACCTTGCCGCACCGACACTGACCACTTCAACCTGCGCGCCATTGCAGGTGGCGGCGTTCAAGGCCAGATAGCGCTTGAGCTTGTCCTGCCAGTAGGGATCTTTGAAACGCGCGAAGGGATCAAAAATCAACAGACGCACCGGGCTTTTTCCATCGATCTGGCGCGCCCACACACCGGGCAGCAGGCAATTGGCTGGCACATGGCTGAAATGACGCACCATGGTGCCATCGTCACTGGCGCCGCTTTCACAGCCAAAGCGCGCGACCATGAAGCTGTGCTGTGGGTTGGCTCGCGCATGATTCAGGAAGGCGGCGATGTGTGGTGCCAGAGCACCGAAACTCATGATCTTGCCGTCGCTATCGCGATAGGGAATGGCGTAGGCATGGCCGCTGGCGCCACTGTAGACCCCGCTGTCGGCGTCGAATAAGCGCTGCGCGAGCGCGGCCGAGTCGCGCGAAAAATCACCACTCATGTCGGCACCGAACACATAGATGGGCTCGGGCGGCTGCGAACGAAGAGCAACTTTGGCGGCGGGTGTGGCCATATCGGTACCTGTGAACTAGTGGCTGCGCGGGTGAGCGTGGTCGGCCGAATTTGAAGGCCGCAACCCGTAGCCTGTAGCGGCAACTGGGAGCGAAACTGTCGCACAGTTGAGGGTGCGGACGGCCCAGGATTGCGACTTCGGGCACGCCTCGCGCCCGCCACTGCCACGCAGTGACGGCGCCGACGACTCTCTAGCAGCCTGTCGGACTTAGGATGAATCTGCTGCGGCGGCGGGACAGCGGTCCATATGCGCGCGCATTCTCGTTAAATAGCCCCGCTATTCGCCTCAAATGCGCGCACATCTGTCCTCGCTCTCCCACTCGCCTCGCGACGATTCCCTAAGTCCGACAGGCTGCTAGGCGCGCGCCGGCAAGGCCACTACGCCGGTGCCGAGGATCGACTCCTCGTCATCCTGATTCGCTGCGCGCTGCGCAATTTCGACGCAATGTCGGCCCTGCTCATCGACGAATTTGCGCACTACTTCGCCATTGAACATAAGCACGTCGCCTTCGGGATTGTGGCGACGGATCTTGCTCATTGATGAGACCAGGAAACCATCGTCGCCCATCCAGTTGGTCAGATGATGGGTCAGCCACGAACAGCGTTCAGGGCCGTAATCATAGGCGCCCGGCGCGCCGTCATTGTGCGCAAACTCCTGCTCCCAGTGCACGCGCTCGGGGCAGTCGGGAATATTGAAGCGATTGGGAATGCCCAGCCCGGGGTGAGTATGGATCATGCGCCAGGCGAGCTTGTTGGCGCGGATGTAAAGACCGCCCCAACCCTGGGCGTAGGCAATGAAGCCCGTCACCGTCATCGGGCCTTTGGCGAGGGTGGGAAGACGCTCGCCGACTTCGACATCCTGCCAGTAGCGTGGTGTCGCGCCGCGCACTTCTTCCTTGGCATAGGTGCGATAAACCTCGGCCAACTCGGCGGGCGTGTAGCGCTTCTCTGCTCGCGCTTTTACTTCGGTGTACTTGGTGCCCTGTTCGCGTGCGGTGTCGCGCTCGGTACGAAAACACCAGCTGTCGACCTCGGCCAGCCTATCGCCGCTCTGGTTGAAATATTCGACGTGATATATCTGCTGCACGGCGCGACCGGCGAACTGGGTCTCATGTTGGATCAAATCCTTCAACCATGACTGCGTCGAGATCTCATCGTTGCGACGCGCAGGCTTATGCCAGCTCCAATTAGCCCCCGCCCACATCGCATGAATGCCAGGCAGACCACCGACATAACCCGAGGCGATGCGCGAGCAGGCGAACAGAAACGACGGACAGGCAATGATGCCGCCATGCGCGGTAGTGCGTGCGTATTCGGGTTCGCACCACAGCGGATTGTCGTCGCCAATACCGTGGGCGTAATGACGGATGTTGTCGCGGGTCGCCTCATGGCACCAGGGTTCCGGTGGCTGGGCGATGCGCACGTTGATACGCCGCTGGAGATCTTCTAAACCCTGCGCGGTGATGCGCGGAAATTCTTCGCGGCGATTCTCGCTACTCACTTTTTTGACTCCCCTTCAGATTATTTATCGATTGAGTGCGCGCAGCGCGTTGCGATTGACCTTGCCGGCCGGCGTTTTCGGCAATTCGGTGACGAACTCGACCTGGCGTGGATACTCGTGGCGACTCAAACGAAGTTGTGCGAACTGTTGAATCTCGCTGACAAACTCCGCCGATGCGGCACGTGACGACACGACGTAGGCCTTCACCACCTGTCCGCGCGTGTCATCCGGCACGCCTATCGCCGCGCACTCGGCGATATCGGCGTGTTTGAGCAGAGTGTCTTCGATCTCCACCGCGCTCATGGTCCAGCCGGCTGAGATGATGACATCGTCAGCGCGACCATTGTGATAGAAGTAGCCCTCGGCATCGACGTGACCACGGTCCTTGGTCGGAAACCAAGCGGTGCCTCGACGCAACATGATGTCGCCGATGACATCGGGCGCGCAGGGCTGGCCGTCATGATCGAGGATCGCCACTTCCACACCCGGCACCGGTTTGCCGAGCGAACCCGGTTTGACCGGCAAATCGTCGGCGCCGGGATAGTTGGCCAGGATCACGCCGACCTCGGTAGTACCGTAGATACTGCACACCGGCGCACCGAAGACGCCCTGCGCCCACACTGCTGTAGCGCTGTCGATGGGTTCGCCGGTGAAGGTCAGCTTGTCGATGGAGAAATGATAACGGGCCGCGCTGCCGGTATTTTTCATCAGGCGATAGTGGGTCGCCGCCGCCGATAGATTAGTGATGCGATAGTCCGCCAGCGCCTGCAATAGCCGCTGCGCGTCGAACTTGCCGGCATAGGCGGCGATGCTGACGCCCAGCGCCAATGGCGCCAAGGTGCCATGCCACAGGCCATGACCCCAGGCTGGCGATGAAGGACACATATAACGGTCGCCTGGCCGCACACCAGTCGCGTAGAGCGCCGCAATGGCGACGGTAACAATGGCACGGTGGCGATGCTTGACCGCCTCGGGCAGCTCGCGCGTGGTGCCCGAGGTGTACTGGAACAGCGCCATATCATCCGGGCCGCTGGCGAGCGGCGCCCGCACCGCGCCGTGAGCGACTTGCGCCAGCCACTGGTCGTCGGCGATCACCACGTCGGTGCCGGCAGTAGCGGCCAACTCGCGCTTCTCGGCCGCCAGCAGTAATAGCGCGGGGCTGCAATCGGCCATGCGCAAGCGCAGGCCGTCGGGCCCGAATAGCGTGAACAGCGGTACCGCCACCGCACCGACTTTCATCGCGCCGAACAGCGCGGCGTAAAACGCCAGCGAAGGTTCCAGCATCATCGCCACACGATCGCCGGGCTTGATACCACGCTGCACCAGATCGCTCGCGACCCGCCCGCTCCACTGCGACAGCTCGGCGAACGTAATGATCTCATCGCGACCATCGGCATGGGCCACCCGGATCGCAACATCGTCGTTTATGCCTTGGCCGACATGCCGGTCGACACATTCATGGGCGATGTTCAGGCGCTCGCGCCCACCGTCGAACAATGCCCACAGCGCCTCTTTAGAGAAATATCGCTGCGCATCCGCGTAACGGGTGTAGTCGGTCAGACGCATGGCGCGGGGCTTCCGTAGTCTGTGTTCATGAACAGGCCTTGTGGTGGAATAGAAGAATCAGCGGGCCGACTCGCGCCCATTGCCAGCGAGACTGCGCCACCAGCAAATCGCTCAGCGCGCGATGGGTGCGTCCCGCACCAGGCAATCGTGCCACGTCCGATGTTCATTGCTGAGGTGTCAAAGTATCATTTCGCGGCCTTCTAATCCCAGCCTCTTACTCCCTACTCTTTGATTCGCCCAGCGTCCATGCGTCGTCCTTCGATATTCCGTTTACCCACGCCTGCCCGGGGTCGCGCCAGCCTGTTGCTCGCACTACTGCTGAGTTGCGCAATCGTGTCACCCGCCCGCGCCCTCGACAGTTCGCAGCTCGCGGTCGTGATCAATATGGACGACCCGGTCAGCTATGCCATCGGCGAATACTATGTGGTGCGTCGCCATCTGCCGCTCAGCAATATCATCAAGATCCGTTTCGAGCCCGGTTCGACCACCATGGCGGAGGGCGAATTCAAACTGCTCAAGGCCGAGGTCGAGCGGCAGACCGACTCCAAGGTACAGGCCTATGCACTGACCTGGGCGCTGCCCTATCGCGTTGAGTGCATGTCCATGACGGCGGCCTTCGCCTTCGGCTTCAATCGCGCCTATTGCGCCAGTGGCTGCAAACCGACTGAACCGAGTTTATTGTTCAATTCCACCAGCCGTGAGCCCTATACCGATTTCGGCATACGCCCGACCATGAGCATCGCCGCGCGCGACTTCGAGCACGCGGTATCCTTGATCGATCGCGGCGTGCGCGCCGACGGCAGCATGCCGGACGCGCGCGCCTACCTGCTCTCGACCAGCGATCAGGCGCGCAATGTGCGCAGCGTGAATTATCCCGTGGTGCAACACATACTTGGTCAGCGCGTCGCGAGCCGCATCCTGCGTCAAGACGTGCTCTACGGCGCGCGCGACGTGCTGTTCTATTTCACCGGCCGCGCCAAAGTCGCGGGCCTCGAAACCCTCGGCTTCAAACCGGGCGCAATCGCCGACCATCTCACTTCCTTGGGCGGCATGCTGACCGACAGTCCGCAGATGTCTGCGCTGCGTTGGCTGGAAGCCGGCGCCACCGGCAGCTACGGCACTGTGCAAGAGCCGTGCAATTTCCCGCAGAAATTTCCCGACCCGGTGATCGTGGTCGACACCTATCTGCGCGGCGAAACGCTCATTGAAGCCTATTGGAAGAGCGTCGCCATGCCGGGCCAGGGCATCTTCATCGGCGAACCGCTGGCGGCACCGTTTCTGCCGATGCCCGCTAAGAATTGATTGCGCGGCACTAATGCAACCCGCGCTTTAGCGACCCA
>JANMJF010000341.1:0-1544 GCA_031371245.1 Pseudomonadota bacterium
TCTACAGCAAGGAGGGCCAGGAGATCGCCGGACGCAACTTTTATCGTCCGCGCGACCCGGCAGTGGCGGCGAAATTCGCCGCGACCTTCAAGGACGCTCAGTTTGTCACCGTCGATGAAGAATTCGGCGGCTGGAAAAAAGCCCAGGCTGCGCACTTCGCCGATGGTGCGTCGTTCGATCAGATCTTCATGAGCCAATAAGCGCGAGTCAGGACAGCATCGAGGTGAGTGTGACCAGCACCGACACCACGGCCGCGCCACTACCACGCTTGAGTCGCGCCTATTTCCGTGGTCGCGCCTGGCGCGATCATTTTCGTCGCGACAGCGCCTTGCCTGGTTTCGCGCTGACCTTGGGTGTCAGTCTGTTCTATCTCTGCCTCATCGTCCTCATTCCACTCGCGGCGACCATCATCAAGTCGTTACAGCTCGGGCCAGCGGCGTTCTGGACCGCCGCCACCGCGCCGCGTGTGCTGGCGGCCTATCGCGTGAGCTTTGGTTGCGCCTTAGCAGCGGCCGCCATCAACCTGGTGTTCGGTCTGCTGGTGACCTGGGTGTTGGTGCGGTATCGCTTTCCCGGCCGGCGCCTGCTCGATGCACTGGTCGATTTGCCTTTTGCGCTACCGACTGCGGTGGCCGGCATCGCACTCACCGCGCTCTATGCACCCAAGGGCTGGATAGGCCAGTATCTCGTCGCCCATGGCTGGCAGGTCGCCTTTACGCCGCTCGGCATCGTGGTGGCCTTGATCTTCATCGGTCTGCCCTTTGTGGTGCGCACCGTGCAGCCGGTGCTCGAAACCCTGGAACCCGCTTTTGAAGAAGCCGCCGCGACCCTCGGTGCAACACGTTTGCAAACCTTCGTGCGGGTGGTGTTGCCGGTGTTGATGCCGCCGCTACTCACCGGTTTCGCGATGGCCTTTGCGCGCGGGCTGGGTGAATACGGATCGGTGATCTTCATTGCCGGCAACCTGCCGATGGTCTCGGAGATTGCACCGCTACTCATCATTACCAAGCTTGAGCAATACGACTACACCGGCGCCACTGCCATCGCGGTCACCCTGTTGACGGCATCCTTCGCCATGCTGCTCGCCATCAATCTATTGCAGGCCTGGACACGGCGTGCGGGCGAACGGCGATGAATGTCGCAGCGGATATTGCCGTGACCGAAACGCGCTGGGTGCGCGTGTTGTTGATCGCAGTGGCCTGCGCTTTCTTAGGCCTGGTATTGGTGTTGCCACTGGCCGTCGTCGTGAGCCAAGCCCTGGCCAAGGGATTTGCACCCTGGTGGGCGGCGCTGTGCGAGCCCGACACCCTCGCGGCGCTGCGCTTGACCTTGCTCGCGGCGGGTATTGCCGTGCCGGCCAATCTTATCTTTGGCCTGTGCGCGGCCTGGGCGGTGGCGAAGTTCGAATTCAAGGGCAAGCAGTTCCTGATCACGCTCATCGATTTGCCGTTCGCGGTTTCACCCGTTGTGGCGGGCCTCATGTTTGTCCTGCTCTTCGGTTTGCAGGGTTATTTTGGCACGTGGCTCGATGCCCATGACATTCG
>JANMJF010000342.1:0-3792 GCA_031371245.1 Pseudomonadota bacterium
AGGCCCGCATACGAGCGCTGCACCGGCGCGCGGGTGGCCTGGCCGAAGACCCCCAGGCCGATACGCGCCAATGGGGCCAGTTGCGGCTCGACCCGGTCAGCGGTGCTATCTACCACGGGCTCAAGGTACTGGAGCTGTCGCCCCGCGAGTTGCGCCTGATGCACGCCCTGATGCAGGGGCCAGGACGCGCGGTGGCCAAGGAACGCCTGTTTGAGGTGGTGTTCCCGGGAGAGACCGACGTCCAGCACGAGGCCATTGAGGTCGTGGTGTACCGACTGCGCAGGAAACTCGCCGCCGGCCGCTCATGCAGAGTCTTGTTTCAGCTTCTGCAACGCAATCACCAGCGTGGGAATATCGTCTTGGATAACGCTCCATAGCGTGTCGTTATCTGTACCCAGATATGCGTGGATTAATCGGTTACGGGTGGCGACGATCAAGCGCCAAGGAATTTCGGGATGGGCGATACGCACCACATCGGGAACATGAGTGGCTGCCTCGCCAATCAGCTCTAAGTTGCGCAAGGTAGCATCGTAGGTACGCCCGTCGGCAACGAAGCCGGGTTGGTCATGGCCGGCGGTGTACACCACAACTTTCTGTGCGAAGGTAATCATATCGTCGATGTAGAAGCGCCATTCGCGCTCATCTTGGGTTTCGCCAGCGTCAGACACGAATTGCCTCCCTTTCGATATAAGGGCGCAACTCTTGACGGAGGGCCTTTTCCGTTACCAGATCCACTGGACGGCCGAGCAAGTCTTCCAGATAAAACTGAACACCAAAATAACGCCTCGAAGTCGCCGGCCCATCGAAGGCAACGAGGATGTCGATATCGCTGTTCGATCGCAGTTGATCGCGCGCTGCCGAACCGAACAAGGCCAACACGGTAACGCCAAAGACGCGCGCGAGCTGCGGTTTATGTTGTTGCAAAAGTTGTATCACGTCGTTTTTGTTCACCAGGCTTCGAATCCCGCGTATTGATGGGATGGATTGTGGCGAACTTCCTCACCAAAGGCACTGGGATCAACGCCGAGAAATAGAATTAAACTTCTATGGTGGCTTCTTTTCCTGGCACCTCCGCGCGGGTAGCCCTTAATCTCGACGATCAGATGCAGCAGATCGTTGCCGATAGTCTAGCTCGTCAGTCGAGTCGCTGACCCATCGGAAATTTTTTAGGGTCCAAGGGGCCAAGTCTGCACTCGGACCCGGGCTGCCTGAGCACCCTCGATCTCAGTCAGGGCAGCCGCACTTCAACGCGACCGTGCCCCGCATCGGTCTGCTCGTAATAGCTCGGCGCTATGCCGCTAAAGTCATGCGCGCGCCGTCTCAAAAAAATCTACGATGCCCTCATGCAGACCGGCTTGGTCGCCTTTCACCGCCAGCCCGGTTATTGTCCTTGGAGAGTTTCGCTGTAATCGTCTAGGCCGGACCAATGCTGACCGGTGTGCCGAACAACACGGCCGTGCCGCTGGCCTCGTCATAGGCCTTATCGTCGGTCAGTGTATTGGTGTTCACACCCGCATGCACATTGGCGACGCGCAGGCGTGTCCCTTCGATAGCGTGGCCGAAGCCGTGGGGAAGGCTCACCACGCCCGGCATGAGATCGGGTGTCACTTCCACCGGCGCCACCACTTCGCCAACGCGACTGGTGACCCGCGCCGCGCCGCCGTCGACTAAACCGAGACGCGCGGCATCGGCGGGCGAGATCTGCAAGGTGCATTGCTCAGGCCCTTTCACGGCCAGCGGAAAATTGTGCATGAAGGAATTGCTGGCCCGCAGGATGCGGCGCCCGATCAACAACAGGTCGTTCGTGTTTATGGCCATGCGCTGCTTGAGTCGTGTGATGTCGCGAACCATGGTCGCAGGCGCGAGCTCAATCTTGCCGCTGGCGGTGCTCAGCACTTCACGCAAGCGTGGTTGCAAGGGCCCAAGATCAATGCCGTGTTCGGCGGCCTTGACCTTGTCGAGCGTGAGCCCCGTGGGGCGCCTACCGAAACCATCGCCATAGGGGCCGAGGCGAATGAGCATGTCAAAGATTCGTTCGGGGCCGACGCTGGTGGCGAGCTTTGTAACTATCTCTTCTGCGCTCAGGTCTGGCGCCACATTGTTGATGCTGGCCGCACTGGCCGCTACCTGGCTGAATACAACATTGTCGGCGGCTTCAATGGACATGCCGTGCATGCCCATCTGCGGTGCAGCGATCTGCATCACCACCTGCCAAGCACTGAGTGCGTCCGCCGCTGGAGCAAACGGCGCCGGCGACCAGCGCGTCACGTTGCGCACCGACAAGTGGTAGGGACCGAAATCGTAATGGGCCTGTTCGGCCGCCGGTGGTGTCGGCAGGATGAGGTGTGCGTGGCGGGTGGTTTCGTTGATGTAACAATCGACCGCCACCAAGAAATCCAGTTGCGCCATCGCCTGCTCCAACCGATTGGAATTGACGCCGCTGCGCAGTACGTTGGTCATCAGGAGGATCATTGCCCGGATCTGTCCGTCGCCCGGCGTCAAGATTTCTTCGGCCATGGTCGAGACCGGCAGCATGCCGCTCGCCTCGGGCTGCGTGCTGACGCGACTCGTCCAGCGGCCGAAACTGAAGGGCGGATTTGGACCGAGCGCGCGATAAGGTGCGGCTGGTGTCGCGAACATCGCGCCACCGGGTTTGTCGAGGTTGCCGGTCAGGATGTTCAATAGATCCACACCCCAGCTGGCGAGCGTGCCGAATTCCTGCACGCAAGTACCGAGCCGGCCGTAGCAGGCGGCCGACTTCGCCGCCGCCATCTCACGCGCCAGGCGTCGGATCGTGGGCGCCGGAATACCGCAGTAGTCCGCCACCATCTCGGGCGAGAAGTCGCGTGTGATCTCCGCGACCGTGTCGAGGCCGTTGGTCAGCCCCGCCGCCGCCCCGAGCACGATCAGATTCTCTTCGAACAAGGTCTGCACCATCGCAAGCAAAAAGGCCGCGTCGGCTGCGGGGCGGATGAAATGATGTTCACTCGCCAGCTTCGCCGTCTCGGTGCGGCGTGGGTCGATGACCACCACCTTACCGCCGCGCTTGATGACGTTACGGATCCTGCCGGGCGCGTTCGGCATCGTCATCAGGCTGCCATGGGAGATCACAGGATTGGCACCGATGACCAGCAGGTAATCGGTGCGGTCGATGTCCGCAATCGCCACACTCAACACCGGTAGCCAGCCGCCGAACATGAGCCCGGTCTGAATATCCTTCGGCAGAGTATCGACGGACGCGGGATTGAAGACGTTGCGCGTAGCGAGCGCCTGCGCCAGCACCGGCAAGTACAGGAAGGCCGGGTCATGAACCACGAAGGGATTACCGGCAGAGACACCGACGGCGTCATTACCGTGTGCTGACCGTATCGCGCCGAGGCGTTCGGCGATCTCCGCGAAAGCGGCGTCCCACGAGATCGCCTGCCAGCCGTTGGCGGTGCGACGCATCGGCTCGGTCAAGCGATCCGGGTCGTGGTACATCTCCTTGACCGCGTGGGCCTTAGGACAGATGAAGCCGCGCGAGAACACGTCGTCTCGATCACCGCGCACGGCGACTATTGTTTTGTCCTCAATCTCAAGCGCCAGCCCACACGTAGCTTCACAGAAGGGGCAGCCACGGTAGGCGGTTCGCAACGCCGGCATCGCTTGATTCCTCGTAGTCCGATGAGCGCGCCGCCCTTACAATTTTCTCAGGCGATAGCCGGCACGCGGGAAGTGCACCGCCAGATTGCCGAGCGCCGGATCCTTGCGGCGAATCGATATGACCTGCGCCGTCAGCCGCGTCACGGTGCC
>JANMJF010000392.1:0-2689 GCA_031371245.1 Pseudomonadota bacterium
ATCGTCGGCAGTGATCTCGTCAAGTTTTACCAGCAATACGGCTACTGGCGCGGCATGATGGCACCGGTCATGGAAACCGGTACCTACGTGTTCCCGGTGCCTGGCAATCACGAGACTCAATGCAAGGCCTGCGGTAAAAAAGCCAAGATCGAGAACGAAGCCGCTTGGGCCGCGAACATGGGTGACCTCGTCGTCGATAGCGCGCGCTTCACGAGTCTTCTAGGTGGGGCTCCGCAAAACGTGAGCTTCGGTCCAGGCGCGGGATTGGGTCCAGATGGTCTGACCACCGATCAGAGCAAGCTGTCCTACAGTTTCGATTTCCAAGGCTTCCATTTCGTCGTTATCAACACCGACCCGGTCGGCAACGATGCGCATGCGCCGACGCAGTGGTTGTCCGCCGATCTGGCCGCCGCCGCCGCCCGTAACGTGAAGAAGAACTTTGTGTTCGGCCACAAGCCGGCCTACACCTATGCTTTCCTGGCAAATTCACCCACGCCGGCCGCAGGCTTGGATGCCGCACCGGGCACGGTTGCTGATCGCGATGCGTTCTGGAATGTGATCGAAGCCAATCGCGCCATTTATTTTTGCGGGCACGAGCACGTGTACAACGTCTCGCAGCCGCGCGGTGCGGCTTATCAGATCCTGGTAGGTGCCGGCGGCTCGCCCTTCGATGCCAAATCTACTGACGTGACCAAGAATCCGGCCACCGATCGCGAGTACTCGTGGGCGACCGTGCGTCTTCACCAGGACGGCAGCGCCGACATCCTGGGCTACGGCTTTGATGAGCACTTCGGTCCGACCACCGCGCTTGGCCAGGTCAGCATTCCGTAAGCCGATCTGGAGGGGCAGCGCGCGACTAACTTGAACCGACGCGCGCGGTTGCCGCATCAACAATTTGACGATGGAAATAGCTCGATGAAAACTCTGAATCTGCTTTTGACAGCCGCAGGGCTGTGCGGCCTACTACAGGCTGACATCAGCCAGGCGGCATTGGTGCTGGATTCCGGCACACCAGACCAGACGAAATTTCCGCTGGTGCTCGATGGCGCCAATTACGCGGCGGCGGCGCTCGCGCTCACGGCCAATACGACTCTCACGAGCATCGAGGGCTTCATTACCGCCGGCGCTTTCGGCAGCAGTGCGGGCGACACGTTCACCATCGCACTCTACGACGATGCCAGCATCGCCCACGGTGCGCCGCTGCTGACGCAGCAGGCGAGCTACCAGGCCGACGGTTGGAACGGCTTGAGCAATCTGCACTGGGACATCGCCACCGCCGGCAATTACTGGGTTGCGTTCGAAGTGTCTGGTAACGACAACGCCAGTCTGCAGTTGCCGGTGGTGGCCCGGAACGGCACCCTCCCGGCCTTGGGCTACGCCTTCAATGCCGGCGCCGGCTATGGGCCGATGATAGGCGAAGACTTCGGCGTGCAGGTCTCGGCTGTGCCGTTGCCGAGCAGCCTGTGGCTGATAGCGGTGCCGATAGTGGGCTTGGGCGCAACGGTGCGACGCACGCTCGCCGCCTGATACGTAGTACAACGCGCTGCCGTGCGTGCGAGATACACGGTTTGCGTAAATGGCCGGTTCTGCAGTGGGTTGTGAAACGTCACGGGTTCGGCCCAGGCTTGCGCGAATACCTCGGCCAGGCGCGCCGTGAACGCCTCATCGGGCGGGTCGTTGGACCACAAGCCGAACACCCCACCGGGCTTCAGATGGGTCGCTAATTCACGCAGTCCTGCGGGTCTGTAGAAGCGGCTGCTGCGTGCATCGAGCAGCGCCACTGGTGAGTGATCGATGTCGACCAGGATGGCATCGAAACGGCGGCCCGGCGCATGTGCATCGAAACCCGCACCGGTGGCGGCCAGCGCGAAGAAATCACCGTGCACAAAACGGCAGCGCAGATCGGCTGTCAGACCAGCCCCCAGCGGCAGCAAGCCTTGACGATGCCAGTCGATGACCGCATCGAGCATCTCGATGACGAGCAGTGAGGAAACATCTGCATGTTCCAGCACTGCGTTGGCCGTATAACCCAGGCCTAAACCGCCGACCACGATGTCGCGGCCGGCGCCGGTCAAGGCCGCGATGCCGAGCCGGGCGAGCGCGATTTCCGAGGCGGTGAACAGGCTCGACATCAGAAACTCATCGCCGAGCTTGATCTCGAGGACGTCCACATCCAGTCGCAACTCGCGCCGGCGCCGCAGGCTCACCACGCCTAGCGGCGTGGTGCGATAGGCGAGTTCCTCGAAATAGATGCTCATCGGGCCGGGCAAGCTCGGCTGCTAGCTACGATAACTGGCGTCCTTGCGATCGAGCATGCGCAACAGCGCCGGCCACGCCAGCACATCGATCTTGCCGGCTGCCATCAGCGATTGACCTTGCCGGCGCGTGGTCTCCAGGGCCGCCGCCGACGGCTGATGGAGGGCACGACTTGCCATTGCTCGCACCTGCATGCTGCAGGCACGTTCGAGGGTGTAAAGCCACAGGAAGCAGTCTGACACCGTGCTGCCCACCGCCAGCGTGCCGTGATTGCGCAGGATCATAAGTTTCTTCTCGCCGATGTCCTTGACCAGCCGCTCGCGTTCGCTGAGGTCGAGTGCCACACCTTCGTACTCGTGATAGGCGATCTGATCCTGCATGACCATCGCGGTCTGGGTGATGGGCAGCAAGCCTTCGGACATCGCCGACACGG
>JANMJF010000714.1:0-2176 GCA_031371245.1 Pseudomonadota bacterium
GGAGAAGGACGATGAACCAGACGCAACATCCCGGCAGCGGCTGGCTGATGGACTACGCCTGCGGCCACTTGAGCGCGGCCTTCGACATTGTGATTGCGACCCACCTGCTCAGCTGTGCGAGCTGTCGCGCCGATCTGCAACTCGCTGAGCGGCTGGCCGCCGATGTGATGCTGAACACCGGCGCGCTGGCGCCGCAGCTGCATGCAGACGACATCCTGAGTAACACGCACAGTGCGCCGGACATGCCTGGTTGGCGGCCGGGCGGCAGCGCGAGCAGCGCGCCTGATCAGAGCGCAGTCGCGAGCAATTACCTGTCACTCGGTGAGCCGGCGCTGGGTTGGCGGGGTTTCGGCGGGGTAGCGGTGGCCAAACTGCGTAGCGGCGAAGGTGACCGGCTGTGGTTGCTGCGCGCGCAACCTGGCGCGGTGCTGCCACGTCACAGCCACAGCGGCAGCGAGCTGACGGTGGTGTTGCAAGGCGCCTATGTAATCGACGAGCAGGTCTTTGGTGTGGGCTCACTGGAAGACGCCGACGAGGACATTAGCCATCAGCCCATCGTGACCACCGGCGGTGAATGCCTGTGTCTCGCCGCCACCACCGGCCCGCTCAAGTTCGCGGGCTGGGCGGCACGTCTTGTGCAGCGTTATCTCGGTATCTGAATTCGGCTTCGTGACAGGCTCTAGGCGGCGCTGCCAGAATCGGCAAGACTGCTGGATATGTTGCGTCCCTTACTTCGTCGCTGGTTACCCGATCCCGAAAGCCTACGTAAGCATCGTGGTTTGCGCTGGATGGGACCGCTGCTCGATCGTCCCTGGCTGTGGCGTGCCAATCGCCACGGCATTGCTGCCGGACTCGCCTCAGGATTATTTCTCGGCCTGCTGGTGCCGGTCGGTCAGGCCGTATGCGCCTGCCTCGCCGCGCTGCTGTTGCGTGCCAACCTGCCGGCCGCAGTGTTCGCGACCTTTGTTTCAAATCCGCTCACGACCCCTGCCATAGTGCTGGCGGGCTATCACTTCGGCGTCTTCGTGCTGGGCATGCAGGGGTCCGCCGTCGAGGGCACGCTGGATGCGTTGCCCCTCATGGAACGGCTGGTGGCAATGGGCAAACCCTTACTGGTCGGCCTGTCGATCATGGCGACCGCGAGCGCGCTGCTGTGTTATCTCGGCGTGATCGCGGTCTGGCGTCTGCCGGGCCTGTTGCGCTTGGCGCGCCAGCGCCGACGCAGTGCGCAGCGCGAGGCGCCTTGAGACGCAGCTGGCGCGCGCCACGGCCGAAGCGGTCGCAGGTGACTCAAAAATTCAGGGGCCAGAAAATAAAATGCCGGGCCGTTTGACGGGCCCGGCGAGGGGAGGTCCCAAAGACAGAGTTTCGAGGGGAGGTCGTTATCTGTCCTGGTGGGATGCATCATACGGAGATTTTGATGCGTCGCAACAATCTGTTTGGAAAAGATGTGTTTCCAAATATGAATAAGTGACACAAATTCGGTAATACTGAATTTCAGAGCGCGCTCCTCCCTCGCCCCTTTTGCCTCGAAAGCCCGGTGCCCTGACTACATTAAAACGGAACGCCGTGGCTGCCCGCATAGTCGCGATAGGCGGCACGCAGTTGCTCGGCCACCGGCCGCGCGGCCGTGCCGATCACGGTGTCGTCGATGCTCGCCACACTCACCAGGCCCGCGCCGCTGCCGGCCAGGAACACTTCCTCGGCAGCCAGCAATTCATACCGTGTGAGAGATCGACACTCAACATTCGCGCCCGCAGCCCGCCGACAGCGCATGACGGTATCGCGGGTGATGCCCGGCAGCGCGCCATCGACCGTCGGCGGTGTGACCAACACACCATCGATCACCGCAAACAGATTGGCGCCGGTGGCCTCGGTCACGCGGCCGGCCTGATTCAACAGAAGGGCGTCGTCATAGCCTTTCAAGCGCGCGTCGCGTTTGGCCAGCACATTGTTCAGGTAATTGAGGCTCTTGACCTGCGGGTCGAGCGTATCGCTGCTCGGTCGTCGCAGCCACGAGGTCAGCAGCCGCAAGCCCTTCGCGCGCACGTCTGCGGGAAACATGCGCAAGCTCGCGACAAGGCAGAACAACTCGGGCTCCACACACGAGGTCGGATCAACCCCCAGTTCACCCACACCGCGCGTCGCGACCAAGCGTACATAGGCCTCGGTCTCG
>JANMJF010000523.1:0-1546 GCA_031371245.1 Pseudomonadota bacterium
GACATGGAAGGCGACATGCTCGAATGCACCGCTGCCGAGCGTCAACCCAATTCGCGTTTGTCCTGCCAGCTCAAGATGTCGGCTGACATGGATGGTCTGGTGGTGCTGATCCCCGCGCGTCAGACTTGACGGTGTCGGCCGCTAATGCGCCCATCGTCGTGGTCGGCGCCGGTCAGGCGGGCCAGCAGATCTGCGAGTCGTTGCGGCGCGGCGGCTATGAGGGCGGGCTGATCCTGATCGGCGACGAGTCGGCCTTGCCCTATCAACGGCCGCCCTTGTCGAAGAAATTCTTGACCGGCACCTTGGAAGCCGAGCGTCTGTTGCTGCGGCCGGCAAGTTACTACGAAAAGCATAAAGTCGAGCTCAGACTCTCGACGCGTGTCGAGAGCATCGATCGCGTAGCGCGCACCCTGCATCTCGCGGGGGGCGGAACACTGCCCTACGCGGGCCTTGCGTTGACCACCGGCACGCGTGTGCGGCCGCTTGATGTGCCCGGTGCCGAGCAGGCCGAGATCCATTACATCCGCAGTCTCGCCGATGGTGAGCGACTCGCCGCTCGATTACCGCAGGTGCAGCGCATCGCGATCATCGGTGGCGGTTTCATCGGTCTGGAAGTGGCGGCGATGGCGCGCGAACTCGGCAAAGAGGTCGTGCTGATTGAAGCCCTCGATCGCCTCATGGCACGTGCCGTGGCGCCGCAAGTGTCGGACTTCTACGCCGAGCTGCATCGCGACCACGGTGTCGAATTGTTGCTCTCGACGGGCGTGACGGCGATCCGCAGTAACGGTGAAGCGCACACCGTTGTGACCACCACCGGCGCCGACTATACCGTCGATTTGCTGGTCGTCGGTATCGGTGTGCTGGCCAATAGCGAAGTGGCCGAGCGAGCGGGACTCGAATGTCGTAATGGCATCGTGGTCGACGAATGTGCACGCACCAGTGATCCACTGATCGTCGCGGCGGGTGACTGCACCTGGCATATGAATGGTTTTCTCCAGCGTGAACTGCGACTGGAGTCGGTGCAGAACGCGGTCGATCAGGCCAAGAGCGCGGCGGCCAGTCTGCTTGGCCAGCCTAGCGTGTATTGTCAGGTGCCGTGGTTCTGGTCGGATCAGTACGACGTCAAACTGCAGATAGCCGGTATCGGTATGCCACACGATGCAGCCGTATCGCGCGGTGACCCGGCGGCCAGAGCGTTCTCAGTGTTTTATTTCCGCGCTGGCGTGCTGGTGGGCGTCGATTCGCTCAATCGGCCGGTTGAGCACATGGCAGCACGCAAACTGCTGGCGCAAGGCACGGCATTGCACCCTGCGCAGGCGGCCGATGCCACCTTCGATCTCATGGCGCTGGCGCGCGCTTGAGCGCGGTGCGGCGCAAACAATTAGAACGACGAAGAGGGAGGAGAACAGGCGATGCCTAAAATTATTTACGTCGACATCGACGGCGCGCGGCACGAGTGCAAGGTTGCCAACGGCGTGTCGGTCATGGAAGGCGCGGTGCAGAACGGTGTGGCCGGCATCCTGGCGATCTGCGGTGGCAGTTGCGC
>JANMJF010000540.1:0-2481 GCA_031371245.1 Pseudomonadota bacterium
TAGCCATAGGCGCATATGTAAGCGTTATTGGTATTGGCGGCCCATGCCACATGGCGCATGGGCAACACGAAGCGCGTAATTTTGTCGCGCCAGCGCGCATCCAGCGCCGCCAGCAGGCCACGCTTCTCAACAAATTCAAAATTCTTTTCCTGGGAGTCCTGCTGCCGACCGCGCTGCATGGTCCACGAGCCGTAGTAGTACTGGCGCGGGTCGATGAGATCGTCGAAGTCGCCCATCACGATCGCTGTACGACGTGGATCGTAGAGCGCGTAACGCTGGTCCCAGGTCGGCCGGTAGTGGAAATTGAGCGCCGGCTGCAGGCCCCATACCGCTTCTTGATAACGGCTCGCCGGCTTGTCACCGCCGAGCTTCTCGGCGATGTGATCAAAGGTGCGGCGCAGCGGCTCGATGCTGGTGGTCTTGATCTCAATCGACACAGGATTCGTCCTCATGTTCGCGGCCGGTGTGCCAGCGACGTGCGGCCACATCGACCGCCGCAGCCTGGGCCGGCGTCAGATGGATCGCGGCATGACGCGCGCAGAACTCGGCAAACGCGGCTGGCGGCAGCGTCATCTCCAGGTAGAGCGTCGGATCGCCGATGGAATATTGGAATTGAGTAAAGCCGCGATGGTCGGCGCAGGTCACGCGCACGAAATGGCGCGGCGTGTCGCCGGCGGGGGGTTTGAATTTCGTTACTTCACCCATCGTCGCGCGGCTCCCCTATGCTCGTCATCATCGACCGAAGGACGACAGGCTGCTAGAAGCCTAAAGCGTGGGTCAACAGCTTGGACGAAGATTTACCGCCGACCGATTTCACGTAGTCGACGACCACCGGCAGGAAACGCGCGACCATGTCCTGGTTCATGCCCAACTGTTGAAAGGCCGGCGCGAGTGCTTGCACGGCCTGTAGTTTGTCGCCCAGGGCGGTGCCTGCGAGCAGCGCGCTCGTCGCACCAGCGGCGGGCAGGCCACCGGCGTTAGTGCCCAGCGCGCCGGCTGCGACGCCGGTCATGCCCGCCAGGGCAGCACCCTTCGCTGCACCACCCGTGGCAAGACCCGTCAACGCCGCGCGCTCGCCCGTCGCTGGATGCGCGGCCACGGCCGGCGATTCGTTCGGCAGGAAAGCCGGCGCGGCACCGAGATAACCATCGAGGCCCGGCACCACGCTGCGCAGCTTCTGGAAATTCTCAGGGGTCATCTGCCCACGCGCGAGTTTGAAAATCGAGCCCGCGCCACCGTCGGCCTGGGGCTGGGTGACACCGACCTGGGCGATCAGCAAATCGGTCAAAGCACCGGCCTTGGCCAGCGCCGGCAAAAGCAGCAACGACCACAGCGCCGCGAGCGCAATTCGAGAACCCGAATGGTGCAGCATGACGAATGCCTTTGGTGATTAAAAAAAGTGGCCGCGATGATGGCTGATCCCGGCGATGGAAGATAGCCACGGCACGCGCGCGGCACGCTATGCTTGGACCGCTCTCTACGTGCAACAAATGCGCACCACCCACCGTTCCAGGAGATCAGTCTGCCATGCCCGGACCACTGCACGGCTTTCGCATCGTCGACCTGACGTCGATGATCTCCGGTCCGCTCGCGACCATGATGCTGGCCGATCAGGGCGCCGAGGTCATCAAGGTCGAGAATCCCGATGGGGGTGATTACGTGCGGCGCGCGGGCAATCGGCGTGGCGATTTCTCAGCGGCCTTTCTCAACAACAATCGCAACAAGCGCTCGCTGGCGCTGGACCTCAAGGACAGTCGCGGCGTGGCGCTGCTGCTGGAGCTGGTGCAGAGCGCCGACGTATTCATACAGAACTTTCGGCCAGGCGTGATCGAGCGCATGGGCCTGGGCGAAGACGTGGTGCGCGCGACGCGGCCGGACATCGTCTACGTCTCGATTGCAGGCTTCGGCTTCGAAGGGCCCTACGCCGCGCGGCCGGTCTACGACCCGCTGATCCAGGCGGTGTCCGGGCTGGCCACTATCCAGGGCGGCTCAGATCAGGCGCGCCCGCGTCTGGTGCGTACCATCGTGCCGGACAAAGTCAGCGCCCTGGTGGCGGCCCAGGCCATAACGGCGGCGTTGCTGTCCCGTGCGCGCGACGGCGTCGGCCAGCACGTACGCATCGCCATGCTCGATGCCATCGTCGCGTTTCTATGGCAGTCCGACATGGGCAGTCAGACCTTGGTCGGCGCCGAGATCCCGCAGCAATCGGCAGCGAGTTTCATCGATTTGATCTACGCGACAGCCGCCGGCTATATCAGCGTGGCGGTGATGTCTGACCGCGAGTGGCGCGCGCTCTGCCGCGCGCTGGAGACGCCCGAGTGGCTGGACGATGCGCGCTTTGCGACACCGGCTTTGCGCGATCGCAACATCGACGCGCGGCTGGAGATCATTCAGGAACGCCTGCTGACCCGACCCGCCAACGAGTGGCTGGCGCGCCTTGAGGCCGAAGGCGTGCCCTGCGCACCGGTGCTGACCCGCAAT
>JANMJF010000551.1:0-2270 GCA_031371245.1 Pseudomonadota bacterium
TAGCTGCCAAGCTGTTTAGAATGCCGGCAAACGACCTCGCGCTGTCGAGACCGGCATTGCAGGCGAACGCCAACCACGCGAATACAGGGGCCAGGACATGAGCATCGATGTAGAAAATTTCCGTAACCGTCGCAATGACGATCGCTGGAACCGAGTCTCGGTAGGCGACATTATCGAACGCGTGACCTGGAGCACCCCCGATAAAGTGGCCCTGGTCTGCACCCCCGATGCGACCGTCAATCCGGCCTATCAGCGCGTTACCTATGGGCAGGCCAATGCGCTCATCAACCAAGTGGCCAATGGCCTGCTCGCCCTGGACCTCGCACCTGCGACGCGCATCGCGATGTTCTGCGACAACTCCAACGAGGCGTGGTTGACCAAACTCGGCATTGTCAAAGCCGGCATGGTCGCGGCACCGGTCAACGTCATGATGGCGCCCGACGTCATCCTCGAAACGCTCGCCCACGTCGGTGCGGAGGTCGCGATCGTCGACCAACCACAATGGGACAGGCTCGCCGACCAGCTTGCACCCGCCGGCATCAAACCCGTGATGTCCATCGGCGGCGGGCAGACCGGCGTGGCCCCCAGCTTCGAGGACTTCATTGCCGCCCACAGTGCGTCTGAGCCCGATGTCAGGATCCACGGTGACGACGTGTGGGAGGTGCTATTTACTTCCGGCACCACGGCGCGCCCGAAGGCGGTCATGATCTCCCACACCTACACCTATATGACCGGCTACAGCCACGTCTTGACCATGACGCGCGGCTTGGATCACGAGTCCGACATCCGTCATGCGGCGTTCACGCCCATGGTCTTCCATATCGGCGATCATGCCTGCATGTTCGGCCCGCTGATGGCGGGCGGCACGGCGGTTGTGGGCCGCAAGCCCGAGGGTCATGTGATGGCCGAGACTTGCACCCGCGAGCGCGTGACCTGTCTGTTCGGCGGCTCGCCGCAATTCGTCGAGAGCATTATCCGCGCCGTCGAAGAGCGACCCTTCGCCTACGACTTGAGTTCGATCACCGCCATGCATTTCGGCTGGGCGCCGTTGTCGCCGGGCTCACTCGCGGCCTTCCGGCGGCTATGCAGCCCGCAGGTCAAGATCTACGAGATCTGCGGGCAGACTGAAGCGGTGGCCTGCCATCGCTTTCACATCGACCGCCACCTCGATATGTATTTGCGCGAGGCGCCCGCGACCAATCATGTTGGCCTGCCGAGTCCGATCATGGCGGCCACGGTGTTCGACGAAAACGGCCAGGATCTGCGCGGGCGCAAGGGTGTGGCGGGCGAGGCTGTCTATCGCACTCCGGCAATGTTCTCCGGCGATTACCGCGATCCCAAGGCTACTGAAGAGGCGCTGGCTGGTGGCTGGTTTCATTCCGGCGACAGCTTCGTCTATCACGACGACGGCGTGCGTTTGATGGTTGATCGCTACAAGGACATCGTGAAGTCCGGCGGCGAGAATGTGTCAACTATCCGCGTCGAGGCCATCCTGCAACAACATCCCGATGTCGAGCGTGCGGCGGTGGTGGGTATGCCCGATGAACGCTGGGGCGAGGCAGTGACGGCCTGCATCATCCCGGCGAGTGGCAAAACCATAGACGAAGCCGCCCTCATCGCTTTCGCCCGTGAGCGTCTGGCGGGCTTTGAGACGCCTAAGCGCATTGTGCTCATGAACGAGTTCCCGACCACCGTTGGCGGCAAGATTCTGAAGTACAAGATCCGTCAGATGTTGAATAGCCCCGCGAGCTGAGCAGACAGGCGCGTCAGTTCGTGCGCTATTTGCGCCGAAACGCCGCGCCAGGATGGCGGCTAGGCAAAGTGGGATGACCAAAGATCTTCTGGCGCAGCGGACCCGGCCCGTACTCGGTTTGCATCAGCCCGCGCTGTTTCAGTATCGGCGCCACGCCTTCGATGAAGTCGACGAAGGTGCCGGGTGTGGTGGCGTAGATCAGATTGAATCCATCGACACCTGATTCGCCGTAGGCAGTGAGCTTGTCGGCAATCTGCTCGGCGCTGCCCACTAGCCATTGACCGCTCATCTGCTGGCGCGCCAAATCGCCGAAGGTCAGCCCGCCTGCGGGCGCGTGGGCCGCGACACTCTTGAGAAAGCCGAGCACGCCGTTGAACTCGTGATCGGCGATCGGCTGAGCGGGATCGAAGGCGCTCAGATCGGCGCCCAGATTCCCACTCATGTGGGCAAGTCCGCCCTCGATGGACAACATCTCATTCAAGTCATCAGCCTTGGCGCGTGCCTCGCCCTCGGTGCC
>JANMJF010000564.1:0-1675 GCA_031371245.1 Pseudomonadota bacterium
AGCGCGCCGCTGGCGGCGAATAAGGGCTTAAGTTTTTCTGGTGGCAGGAATTCGCCGCTGAGCGGATCGAGAAGATCGCCATAATAGACGTTGAACGTACCGGGCAGGTGCCCCGGCCGGCCGTATTGATTTTTCTCGCCACTGTAGACCGCTGGCGCCAGCGCATTGATCGCGACCGGGCCGTGACCTGCCACTACCTGCAACATGGCATCCTTATCGGCCCACATCCCGGGGCGCGGGCGCGGTGTGAGTTTCGCCGGCGCATGGTGCGGCGCCTCGGCGCTGGTCGGTCGTGCTTCCTTCTGCCATTTTTCGTAGCCGCCATTTAATACTGCGACTTGGTCAAAGCCTATCGAGCGCAGCATCCACCATACCCGCGTCGCCCACATCGGGAAGCCCTTGTTGTAGAGCACCACCGTGCTGTCGTCAGCGACGCCATGGGCGCCCATCGTTGCGGCGAACTGCGCGGCAGGTGGCATCATGAAAGCGATCTCGTTCGAGCCGTCGGACAATTCACCGAACACGTCGAGAAAGCCCGCGCCGGGAATATGCTCGGCCTGCCATTGTGCTCGGCCACTCTCGGGCTGATAGCCAAAACCGTCCGGCTTGGGCTTGAGGTAGATAGTGGTGTCGAAGATACGCAGCGTGTTGTCCGCAAGATGCGCAGCCAACCAGTCGCTGCTGACCAGTGGTCCATTGAGTTTCATGGCAATACCCTCCCCGGGTGTTCGGCGCGAATATTAACGCCAGGCTGTTAAGATAACGTGGCCGCGCGTGATTGTCGGTGCGAAATTATTCCCACACGCGCTTGCGCTGAGCCCACTAACGAGGCCTCGGGAGCCATCATGTCATTCCATCACAGCGCTTGCCCACACGACTGTCCTTCGACCTGCGCGCTGGAGGTCGAGAAACTCGATGCCCATACCATTGGGCGGGTGCGCGGCGCACGTGGCAACAGCTATACCGCCGGCGTGATCTGCAGCAAGGTCGCGCGCTACGCTGAACGCATCCATCATCCCGACCGCCTCACCACGCCCTTGAAGCGTCGCGGCGCCAAGGGCAGCGGCGAGTTCGTGCCCGTGAGCTGGGACGATGCGCTGAACGAAGTCGCGGCAGCCTTCCTCGCGGCCGAACAACGCGACGGTGCACAAGCGGTGTGGCCCTATTTCTATGCCGGCACCATGGGCCTGGTGATGCGTGATGGCATCAATCGCCTGCGCCATGCCAAAGGCTATTCCGGCCAGCATTCCACCATCTGCACCACGCTGGCGTGGAACGGTTACGTGGCTGGCACTGGACGCTTGTCGGGTGTCGACCCGCGCGAAATGGCCGACGCCGATGTCATCGTGATCTGGGGCACCAATGCCGCCGCCACGCAGATCAATGTCATGAGCCATGCGGTCGCGGCCAGAAACAAACGCGGTACGCGTCTGGTAGTAATCGACACCTATCGCAATGCGACCGCCAAACAGGCCGATCTGTTCTTGTGTGTCAAACCCGGCACCGACGGCGCGCTGGCCTGCGGTGTGATGCACGTGCTGTTTCGCGACGGCTATGCCGACCGCGACTATCTCGACAAATACACCGACTGTCCGCGCGAACTCGAGGCCCACCTCGCCACGCGCACACCGGCCTGGGCGCAGGCCATCTGCGGCGTACCAGCGGCCGACATCGA
>JANMJF010000591.1:0-1999 GCA_031371245.1 Pseudomonadota bacterium
GGTCGGTGGAAAATGCTGAGAGCGAGCTCTCCCAGGTGTGTGGATATCCCTTACCTGAGCGCAATAGTACTCACATCGAGCGCCGAGGACGGCCCGTAATTTTCGGGTTTAATGCCAAGCAAGGGAAGAGCGACACGGCGACAGACATGCTTTGGCGGTCCCGACAGCTCCCCGGCAAGACTTAGGACCCTGGTCAGAATTATCTCGTCAACACCGAGGGTGTTCCTGAGTGGTTGCTTACCGGGCGCGATTCGCGGGCAATAGCGGGGCTATTGCCAAGAATAGCAACGCAGCGGCAGCCGCTCAGGAACAGCCGAATGTAGAGATAATTTTGACCAGGGTCCTTATGTGCGAGGACAAACAAGCATGAAATTCGGACTCTTCTACGAGCTCTCGACACCACGCCCGTTCAATACGCAAAACCAGCGCGCGGTGTTCGAGAACGCGCTTGAGCAGATACGCCTGGCCGACGAACTCGGCTTCGCCAGCGTGTGGTGCGTCGAACATCATTTCCTGGAGGAATACTCCCACTCCAGCTGTCCGGACATGTTTCTCACTGCCGCCGCGCGCGAGACCAAAAACATCCGCCTGGGATTTGGTATCGGCACCTGCGTGCCGTCTATGCATTCGCCGATCCGCTGGGCCGAGAAAGCCGCTTTTCTCGATCACCTGTCCAATGGCCGCGTCGAAGTCGGCACTGGCCGCCGATGCGCTCGATTTTTCGCCCCAGGAAACACTGCTGCTACCCGCTGCAGAGATCCTCTATGTGCTGTACGAAATGCCGATGCAAGTTGCGCTGGCGCGACTGCCAGTCAGTCTGCACCCGAGCGTGCCGCCCGTGCTCGGCATGACCGTGATGCATGCCAGGCACAGTCCGTTTGGCGAGTTCACGCTCGCCTATCTCGGCATCGCCTGCCGCACCAGCATCAAGCCGCGTCATTTCATTACCGCTGCATTCTGCGGCAACGCCGTCGCCGCGCATTACTTCGGCAGCCGCTACGGCTTCGCCTGCCAGGCGGCGAGCGTGAACTACCGAGAAACCTATGACCGCGTCCGTGGCGAAGTGGTGCAGGACGGACACACCGTCCTGGACATTGCGATAACCGAGTGTGTGCCGCTGCTCGGCGTCGGCGGCATGATCAAGTATTCGCCGCCCCTCACCAGCACCCGTATCAATGGCACAGCGGCGATGGTGCAATTCGAAGCGGGCTACGACTTCAAACGATCGGTGCGCGGCCGGCCGCAGCTGGCCAGCTTCGATGCCGCTGCGCTGGGCGATGCTGCCGTGCAGCCGACCATGGCAATCGCCGGTTCCCATGCCATGGTCGACTTGCACTTGCTGCCGGTGCGTTTCCAGGTCGATATGCAACCCCCCGCCGAGCAGGGTGGCGCGCGCAAAATCCCACGCTGAGCCCCGCGCCGGCGTGCGCGCGCCGCGATTAGAATGGGCCTCCTATCCATCGCCGAGGCCGCCATGACCCAGCCCTATACTGTCGCCCACATGCTCGTCGATGAGCTGCGTACGCGTAACGTTGCCCATGTCTTCGGTATCCCCGGTGACTATGCCCTCGGCCTGTTCAAAGTCATCGAACAATCGTCTCTCGCCCTGATCGGCACCTGTGACGAACAAGGCGCTGGTTTTGCCGCCGATGCCTATGCGCGCATTCGCGGCCTGGGCGCGGTGGCGGTGACCTATGGTGTGGGGGGTTTGAAGCTGGTCAATTCGACGGCCCAGGCCTATGCCGAACGGTCACCGGTGGTGGTGATCAGCGGCGCGCCCGGTGTCGGCGAAACCACTGGCGATGCCTTGCTGCATCATCGTGTGCGCGACTTCGGCACCCAGATGCGGGTGTTCCGCGAAGTGACGGTCGCGCAGTGTGTGCTGGACGATCCGCGCACCGCGCAGCGCGAAGTGCGGCGGGTGCTGGCGGCGGCCGCGCGTCACAAGCGGCCGGTGTATATCGAGATACCACGGGATTGCGCGCTTGCAACTATCGTC
>JANMJF010000599.1:0-3361 GCA_031371245.1 Pseudomonadota bacterium
TTGATGATCAAGGCGGGCTCGCCCTGCGCGATCATGGCTGCGGTGAAAGCCTGCACGCCGTGCACGATGCCCCACAGATTGACGCCGATGATGTGCTGCCATGCGGCGAGCGCCGACCACGCGCCGCTGGGTTGGCTGGTACCCGCATTGTTCATCAAGACATCAACCCGCGCGAAATCGGTGTAGGCGCGTTCTTTAAGCGCGTTCACCTGCTCGAATTGCGCGACGTCGATTACTTGCGCTTCGACGCGGCTGCTGTGCGCGGTAGCTATGGCGCGGACTTCGTCAGCGCTACTCGCCAGTCGCTCGGCATCGCAGTCGGCGAGCAGCAAGTGCATGCCAAAGCTTGCATAACGTCGGGCGGCCGCGCGACCGATACCGTCGGCAGCGCCGGTAATGACGGCGACTTTGCCGGATGTAAACGCAGTGTGATAAGGCATGTTGCCACTCCTGAAGGAACGGCGATTATCCCAGAAGATGCGCTAGCAGACTGGCGCTCAGTTGCCGTCGGTCGTCAACAAGCGCTCGATGGCGGCGGGCAGGGGCGGTGGGCCAGCCTGCGCCAGCGTGCCCGTGCTGATCACATCGAGCACGCGATTCGGTCGTTTTATGGTGACGGTGTCGTCGCGCGTCAGCAGCGGTTCGAGCGCGACGGAGACGGTGTCGCCGGCTGTCAGCACCAGCGTCGCGGGCACGCGTGCCATGGTGGTGATGTCCTGGCCCTGCCCAGCGGGCAGCACGACCTTGACCCAATAGTCCTGGGCTGGTGGTGCGGCCAGCAGGCGTGCGCTGACATAGAGATCCGACGCGACTTCCACATAGACCGCTTGCACGGCGGCAACGCTTATTGTGTCGGGAGTGGGTGCCGCGCTGGCACAGCCGACGAGGCCGGTGGTCACGAGCACGAGGGCAGCGGTTCGATGGAACATTGAAGTCTCTGGGCGCACCCGGTTCAGGTCTTGTCCCGGTAGCGGCGTCAGGCCGCGCGGGCTTGAGTTGCGCGACAGCGATCGCCCCCAAACTTAAGCCAAAGTCGAGTTATCGGATTTAAAACGATGTATGGCATCATGCTTAGAGGATCGAGGCCCTGCCCTCGACAGAACAAATGCCAGGCCAGCGCAGGTCGCGCGGTCGTGCGGAGTGAGGGGTATCGGTGGCTTCGCCAGTTATATTGCGCGCGGCTCGCGCCATCGCTGGAGTGTTCGCCGGTCTGTTGCTGGCAGGCTTGGCCGTGGCTGAAGAGCCGGCCGGTTTCGCCGTCAATACTTACCAAGTGACTGGTGACAACCCGCTCTCAGCGCAAGCCACGGCCGCTGCTCTTGAGCCCTTCAAAGGCGTCAAGCACGGCCTGTCGGATCTGACCGCCGCCGCCAAGGGTCTTGAGCAGGCCATGCGCGCGCAAGGTTTCATTTTTCATCGTGTCGTGCTGCCGCCGCAGACCGTCGAGCACGAGACCGTACAACTCAAGATCAGTGCGCTCACCGTCGGCAACGTCACCGTCAGCGGCAACAAGCATTTCTCCGAACACAATGTGCGCCGCACCGCGCCTAGCCTTACGCCCGGCGCTACGCCCGACATCAAGCGCCTGGCGCGCTCCCTGGCGCTGGCCAACGATCAACCCGATCGCCACCTGACCTTGAATCTGAAAGAGTCGGACAAACCCGACAATATCGACGCTGAATTGGCCGTGCAGGACCGTCGTCCGTGGGCGGTGTTCGCCAATTTCAGCAATCTCGGTTCCCCCGATCTGGCCACCACGCGTCTCGCCGTCGGTGCCCAGCATTCCAATCTGCTCGGCTTCGACGATGCCGCGACGGTGGTCTATACGACCTCGCCGGAGGATACCGAGAACGTCAAACAGGCGGTCATCAACTACCGCATGCCGACCTACCGCCTGGCCGGCGTCAGCACCTTCTATTACGCCCATTCCGACATCAACAGCGGCCGCATCCAGGAAGTGTTCAATGTCAGCGGCGCCGGTGATTTCTACGGCTATGCCTACAGCCAGTACCTGAATCAAATGGGCCCCTGGCGCCAGCAACTCGGCATTGGCATTGATGACCGGCTGTTCGTCAACAATGTCAGCTTTCAGGGCCGACCCATCGGCGGCCAGGTGCGCAGCCGACCGCTCACCCTGCGCTATCAAGGCGGCTATCGCGGCAGCTGGCTGGTGGCTGATGTGAACCTCAGTTACGTGCGCAATCTCGGCGGCGGCGACCACAATGATGGACGTAACTACGAGCGTGCCCGCAAGAACTCCCGTGCGGCCTGGGATGCCTTCCGCTACGACGCACGGTTAACCGCCAGCCTGCCGCGCGCGTGGCAGGCGGTGCTGATGTTCGAGGGCCAGGTGGCGGGCGAGGCCATGATCGCCGGTGAGCAATTCGGCGTCGGCGGCGTCGGCTCGGTGCGCGGCTTTCAGGAACGCGGCGTGACCGGCGATGACGGTGAGCGTTTGGGCATTGAGATCTGGGCACCACCCTTGCCCTACAAGCTGCGGCTGCTGGCCTTCTTTGATGCCGGCCATGTCGAACGCTATTTCTCCCAAGTGGGCGAGATCGATCACGATGTGATCGCGAGCGCTGGGCTCGGGTTGCGCTGGCAATGGCGCCAGCAGCTCTCGCTGGCCGTGGACTACGGCCAGGACATCGACGACGCGCGCGACCCCAGCGCCGGCGGCACCAAGTGTCATGTCAGTCTGACCTATCGCTACTGATCCCCATCCCCTCGGGCGATTTGCGGCCCGTCGCTAGCGCTTTACCTTCGTTTACAAACATTCCTCATAGCGAGCGTGAATGGGTCGCTAGCGCCCCCCGTCTAAATCGGTTATCAACAGTCATTGAATTCGAGCACGTTCGTCGATCTCGACGGCAAGTGCCATTTTAGGACCAGGGTATATGTCAAACAAGCCGCGTTCAGTGCTCGCAGGCGTCGTGGCTGGTTTGTTGAGCGGCGGCGCCGCGCAAGCCAATCCGACCGGTGGTGTGGTGGCCCATGGCCAGGCGAGTCTCGCACGCCCGGCGGCGGGTATTCTCAACATTGCCAACTCACCGGGCGCGATCATCAATTGGCAGGGTTTCTCCATCGAGCGCGGTGAACTCACGCGCTTCGTTCAGCAGTCGAGCAAAAGCGCGGTCTTGAACCGCGTCACGGGCGGCGACCCCTCGACCATCCTCGGGCGCCTGGTGTCGAACGGCAAAGTCTTCCTGATCAATCCCAACGGCATTGCGTTTGGCGCTGGCGCACGGGTCGACACCGCAGGCCTGGTTGCCGCCACACTCGATATCAAAGACGCCGATTTCATTGCCGGCCGTTATGCCTTCAATACCACCGGCGCGGCCGGCTCGATCAAGAACGAGGG
>JANMJF010000603.1:0-41995 GCA_031371245.1 Pseudomonadota bacterium
AGCCATAGTGTTCCCCGCCCACCGCATCGCTCGCACTACTGTCGATCAAGCGCGGCATTTCGCGCTTCTGCATGCGCTTCACGCTAGCCAGTGCCACGCGCGCGCTGACGGCATACAGGCCGAGTACCCGCCGCGTCACGCTGTAGTCATCGGCTACCTGGGTAGCGTCCAGCATGATCTGCCAGGCGTCGTCGTCGTCGCGCAGCGCGGTGCCGAGCGCGGCGCGACAGCTGCGCAGTTGGTCTATCAGTGCGCTGTCTAGCGTGGGCGACAACCGCGCTATCTCAAGTTCGCGGCCCTCGGCGTCGTGGGTAGTGGCGCGTGCCAGCCAGGCTGCACGTTGGGCCGCGTTGTTGGCCTCTGTAACAAAGGAGGCGAGTAAGCGATCGACGCGCAGAAAAGGGTAGCCCGCTACGCGCCCGGCTTGGGCATCGCGAATACCGGCGGCGCGCAGGCGTGCATCGTTGTCGGCGAAGATTTGTCGGCAGTGGGCCAAGCTCGGGCTGGTGGCCGGTAGTTGTGGAGTCGTGCCGCAGGCTGCGATCAAGCCCAGCAAGGTGAGCAATGCCGCCATGGGCAGCCGGCGAGTCATGCCCTGCGGTCGATCGCGGTATGCTGGCCCACGGCGAGTTTCGCGCGCCTCAATGCGAGCAGCGGGCTGCGCCGTAACGAAGGCAGGGGAATCATGACAAGGTGACACTCGCAAGCGATCACTCCTGGCGTACCGCCGCCGCCGTTGTACTCCAAGAGTATGCCCTCGAAGTGGTGAGCTTGACGCGCATCACCCACGGCCTGGTCAATCTTACGCTCAAGCTTGCGACCCGCGACGGCGCGTGCTTCGCGCTGCAACGCCTGCATCCGGTATTCGGGCCTGGTGTTAATCACAATCTCGACAGGGTCACGGCGCATCTCGCCGCGCGCGGCATGCTGACGCCCCGTCTGTTGCGCACGCGCGAGGGTGCGCTGGCGGTCGAACATGACGGCGCGCGCTGGCGTGTCTTGAGCTGGATCGACGGGCGCGCCTTCGATTTTTTTACGCAGCCCGCACAGGCGGCGGCGGCCGGCGCCTTGCTGGCGCGTTTCCACGGCTTATTAGCCGATTTCGCCGAAGACCTGAGCGTCGAACGGCCGCCTATCCACGAGTTCGCCCGCCATCGCGCGCGCCTCGCCGCCGCCCAGGACGCGGGGCGCGCCCCATCGATTGAGTGCCGAGATCGTGCGCGCGGCGGCACAACTAGACACAATGCGCGCCGCCTATCCGGCGCCGCGTGCTACGCCCGTGCGCCTGGTGCACGGCGATCCGAAGATTTCCAATCTACTGTTCGATGGCGCTGGCACGCAGGCCTTGTGCCTGGTTGATCTCGACACCCTGGCACCCATGGCGCTGCCGCTGGAAATAGGTGATGCGCTACGTTCCTGGTGCAATCCGCGCCGCGAAGATGACCCGCAGGCGCGCTTTGAAATGGATCTATTTGCCGCCGCCGTGCGCGGTTATGGCGCCGCTGCGCGCGATTTCATCAGTGGCGACGAAACGGCCGCCATCGTACCGGCCACGCTGGAAATCCACCTCGAACTTGCGGCGCGCTTTCTGATCGATGCGCTCGAAGAAAGTTATTTCGGCTGGGACGCGGCTCGTTACGCCAGTCGCGGTGCGCACAATCTGGCGCGCGCCCACGGCCAGCTCGCCGCCGCCGCCAGCCTGCTTAAGCAGCTCACTGCCGCCGAAGACGCCGTGGCAAGCGCCTTCGCGTGACTGACTGCGCCGCTATACTCAAGCGCGGACTGTGAGCGGTGAAGAACATGCACATGACAAGTCATCGAAGCGGCGTGCTGTGGGGCCTGGTCATCGCCATGCTCGGCGGCTGTGCGAGCGTCGATGTGCAGTATCCCGATGGTCATCGCACGCGCATGAGCAAGGTCGAGTTCAAGGCCTATGCCGAGCGTGTGTTCCGTTATCAGAACCGTATTGTCGATCGCTTGATCCGCGCTGACGGTGGCTACGGTGACGAACAAGACGAGCCCGATGCGCGCCTGTCGCGCGCCGAAGAAGCGATGGAGGAGGCCTGCCAGCCGTTGATTTCCCTGGTCAGTGCCAAGGCCGAGCATCGCGCGCTCGGTCTGTCCGACAAACTCGAAATGCCGCGCGCGGCACCCGCCTGCGAGCACGCAGTGGCAGCGGTCGATGCGTTGCTGCCGGCCGCCGCGATACGCTGACAGCGCAGGGTACCTGGCCTGCTTCGAGGTGACGGGTATACTCGCGCTTTAGCTCGTTGGTAGCGAGGGAGTCATGAGCAATATCACCCTGCCCGCTGATCGTCAGTGGCTCGTCTATGCGCGTTTCGTCGAACAACAGAAAGCGCAATTGCGGCCGTTGATCACCGAAGATTTGATAGAAGAGCACCGTCGTCGCCCGCTCGGTCAGCATGGCGATGGCTTGATGCGGCTGCTCAATCTGTTCCGCCGCACACCGGCTTATGCGCTCTATTCGCGCACACCTTGCCTGGAATTCCAGGTGATTCGTCTGCCGGTGCCGGCAGGCTCGGAACCGCTTCCCATCGACGACATTGTCTACACCGATCAGAACGAGGCCTTGCACGCAGTGTTTCTGCGCAACCTCGAAGATCTCATGCGCAGCGCGGGAGCGAAGTAATGGCCAAACCTTATATCACCGGCTATTGCGACAGCCTGAGTGTACGCCCGGGCGAGACCTTGCAATTCATGGTCAGCGCTGAAGGTGTGAGCAGCGCGCAGGTGCAACTGGTGCGCGTGCTGCACGGTGACGTGGCGCCCGGCGGCCCGGGTTTTGTTGAACACGAACTCGCCGCCAGCATGAATGGCACGGTCGCGCTCCAGACGCAGTTCACGCAGATCGGCAGCTTCGTGCAGGTCGCCGACCGCGATGGCTCTCTGCTGCCGACGGGGAGCTTCACCGTGCATGCTTTCGTGTGGGCGACCACGCCGGCTAAGGGGCGTCAGGGTCTGGTCGCACAGTTCGATGCCGCCAGCCGCCGCGGTTACGCACTCGGTATCAACGCAGCGGGCTGCCTGTCGTTCTGGGCCGGTGACGGTCAAGCGGTGCACGAAGTCGCAGGTGAGCGGGCGCTCGCCCCACGCCTGTGGTATTTCGTCGCAGCGGCCTATGACGCCGAGCGCGGTACAGTCGAGCTCTATCAGGAAGCGGTGGTCAACGCCTATAACAGTCACTTGAGTCCGCTGTTGGCACTGGACGACGGCACGCGGGTGGCCGGTGTACTGGCGCTGACGCCGCAGGCGGCGGGCAGCGATCTGCTGCTGGGCGGCTACCACGACGACCAGCCTGGCCATGGCCGCTGCGTAATCGGCTTGTTCAACGGCAAGATCGACCGGCCCGGTCTACAGGCCGGCGCATTGGGACTCGCAGAGTTGGTACGTCTGCGCGAGGGGCGCACACCGCCGGCCGCCGGCACGATTGCGTATTGGGATACTGCGGCCGGTTATACCGACAACGGCATTGGCGATCGGGTGGTCGATATTGGTCCGCGGGGCCTGCACGGTCAGGGTTACAACCGTCCGGTGCGGGCCATGACCGGCTATAACTGGCGTGGCAAGGATGATTGTTTCCGCCTCGCGCCCGAGCAATACGGCGGCATCTATTGCAACGACGACGCCATCATCGACTGCCGCTGGCAGCCGACCTTGCGTTGGACGGTGCCGCTCGATCTGAAGAGCGGGGTCTATGCCGCACGACTGACGGCGGGTGTCGTCGAAGACCACATCGTGTTCTTCGTGCGTCCGACCACGGCCCAGGCCAAAGTCGCGATGCTGATGCCGACAGCGAGCTACCTGGCCTATGCCAACGAGCGTTTTGTGCTCGGCGACCCGGGACCGGTCGAGGCCATCACCGGCCACGGCCTGATTCTGCACGACGACGATTATTTCCTCGGCCAGCACCCGGAGTTTGGTGCGTCCACCTATGATCACCACGCCGATGGCGCGGGCGTTTGCTACAGCTCTTACCGGCGGCCGATCATGGGCCTGCGGCCGCGACACCGCATGGCGGCGACCGGTGTGGCCTGGCAGTTCGCGGCCGATCTCTCCATCGTCTGGTGGCTTGCGCAATGTGGGCACGATTTTGATGTCATTACCGATGAGGATCTCGACCGTGAGGGCGTGGCCCTGCTCGCGCCCTATAAGGTGGTGATCAATGGCACCCACTCCGAGTACTACTCGGAGCACATGCTGGACGCCACTGACGCCTATCTGGCGCGCGGCGGGCGGGTCATGTACCTGGGCGCCAACGGTTACTACTGGGTGGCGGGCTTTCGCCCTGACCAACCCTGGTGCATGGAGATACGCAAGCTCAACGCCGGTTCGCGCGCCTGGCAAGCCGCCCCGGGTGAGTACTACCTGGCGTCGACCGGCGAGAAGAGTGGTATCTGGCGCGACCGTGGCCGCGCGCCGCAGAAGTCGATGGGCGTGGGCTTCACCAGCGAGGGCATGGACGAGTGCAAACCTTACCGGCGCCTGCCGGATTCCTACGACAGTCGGGTGTCGTGGATCTTTGAGGGCGTGGGTGAGGAGTTCGGCGCCGAGGGTCTGGCCCTGGGAGGCGCGGCCGGTTTGGAGCTCGATCGCTACGATCTGATGTGGGGCACGCCGCCGGATACCTTCCTGCTGGCCTGCTCCAGCGGACACTCGGACAATTACCCTCACGTTGGCGAAGAAGTGATGTTCAACCTGCCCGGCATGGGCGGTACCCAGGACTTTCAAGTGCGCGCCGATATGACGCTATTCACGAGTCGCAATGGCGGCGCCGTGTTCTCCAGCGGGTCGATCGCCTGGGGCCAGGCTTTGCCCTGGAATCATGGTCGTAACGACGTGGCGCGTCTCACACAGAATGTCCTGAACGCCTTCATAAACGACGCTGACGTGGTGTAAATGCCTAGTAGTTGTGGCGCGGCTGTGGTCGTGCCACAACGCATTTTCCACGCTGGCCGGCCCTGCGTGCGCGTGTTAGTGTTCAAGCCGCAGGGGAGTCGAAAGATATACAAGAAGAAGTGCCCAAACTCACCTTATTGAGCTTGCCTTTTTTCAACTGAAACTCGCACACCGCATCAGTCGGCTTCGTGCCGCATGCCTGCCCGCGCGGATATCGCGGGCGTTTCCGTACTGCCATCGGCCTCGTACCCTTGAGGTCGCCGCGTGGTGCGCCGTCAATGGAGAGCAAGCATGAGTGCAGTAATAAAGATTGACGAGGCCAAGGTGGACAGCGTCCCGGGCACGCCACCAGCCATCTACCACGTTACCAAGCTCGAAAAGTGCAAGTTGGATCAGGTCGGTCCGAGCGGTTATCGCTATGTGATCGAGGGTGGCTATGCGCCCATCACGGGCTTTCACATCGGCAGTAAAGAGGCGGTCTTAACCCATGCCTCGGTGCTGGCCAAGGAAATGAATGCGCGGCGCGGCGTGAAGGGCACCCGTCACATCGTGATCGGTAAGCCGAAACAGTCCTGAACTGGCACCCGACGCGCGTCGTCAGCCGCGCGTCGTTGCCGCCGGCGCGCTCTTGCCGGCCTGAATCACACTCGTTGCAATACTGATCATCGATGAGATGTCGGCCAGATTGGCCGGCACGATCAAGGTACCCTTGGCATCCCGCGCGAGCTGACCGAACTCTTTGATGTACTGCTCGGCGATGCGCAATTGCATGGCCTGTGCACCGCCGTCGCTGCCGAGCGCTTGGGCGACACTGCGTAAGCCTTCGGCGGTCGCCGACGCAATCGACATGATCGCCGCCGCCTGGCCTTCCGCTTCGTTAATCCTTTGCTGCTTGTTGGCTTCCGAGGCCTTGATCACGCGCTGCTTCTCGCCATCGGCCTGATTGATGGCGGCATCGCGTTCGCCTTCCGAAGCCAAGATCACCGCACGCTTCTCGCGCTCGGCGCGCATTTGTTTCTCCATCGCGGTCAAAACATCGTGCGGTGGGTTGATATTGCGGATCTCATAGCGCAACACCTTCACGCCCCACGGCGCCGAGGCCTTGTCGAGTTCCGCCACCACATTGCCGTTGATGGTGGAGCGTTCTTCGAAGGTGCGGTCGAGATCGATCTTGCCGATCTCGCTGCGCAAGGTGGTCTGTGCGAGCTGGATGAGGGCGAATTTATAATTGGTGATGCCGTAAGAAGCCTTGTTCGCTTCCAGCACCTGCATATAGAGAATGCCGTCAACACCGACCTGCACGTTGTCCTTGGTGATACAAACCTGCTCGGGGATGTCGAGCGCCTCTTCTTTGAGGTTGAGCCGGTAGGCGATGCGCTCGACGAAGGGCACCAGAATATGGAAGCCGGCGTGCAGGGTGCGGCTGTACCGGCCCAGGTTTTCGACCACGAAGGCGCTCTGCTGCGGCACGATGGTCGCGGTCTTGGCGATGACAATGATGACCAGGATGGCGATGGTCAGGACGACGTAGGTGGTTGCCATAGTGAGCTCCTGCGAGTGGCTATCAATGCCGATTACGGATGTGGAGAGTGAGGCCGGCGGTTTCCCATACTTCAGCTTCGCTACCGGCTTCGATGGGCGCCTCGTCGGTGTTGCGCGCGCTCCAGCTCGTGCCACGGTATTCGACGCGGCAAGTCGCACCCGCTGCGAGACGTTCCGGCACTACGATAAGGTCGCCCATGATTAAACGTTCTTCGACCTGGCCGACGTTGGCTTTGAACTTGTTGTAGAGCCGTGCGCGGAACAGCGCCATGCAGCTTAAAGCCAGCGCGGCGAAGATGAGCCATTGCGCCCATTCCGGCAACGGTACGGCCGCCATGCCGAGCAGGCCGACGACGATCGCGGCCGCACCGACGAATACCAGATAGAACTGCGCGCTGACGCCGAGCATTTCGGCGCCGAGTAACAGCGTGCCCGTCACCATCCAACCCCACCACGGCATGCGTCGTTCCTCGATCATGGCGGGCCCAGCGCTCGCGCTGAGCATCGTGACGGCAGCGCACGGCGCTTGCAAGGGCGGCGCATGCTACGTGGGGCGATTGTCAAACGCGGGGCTAAGTCGTTAGTGTGTTGCGCAGCGGCGAATACGCCAACAGCGAGGTCGATATGATTACCAGCTTCGACGATTACCTTATCCACCAGACACCGCAGGCCCTGGTCCATGTCGGTACCACCGATTCCAATGCCTACGATCGCTATTTCCTTGAGGGTTTCGTCGCGGATGGCTCGCTGATATTCGGTGGCGCCTTCGGTCTATACCCTAATCGCGACGTGGTGGACGCCGCCTTCAGCGTCAGCGTCGAGGGCGCGCAGTACTCGCTGTTCGCGAGTGGCCGCGCACCGCGCGAACGCGGTGAGTCGCGTGTCGGCCCGATCCAGGTGGAGATCCTGTCGCCCATGCGCAGCCTGCGTCTGTCGGTGCATGACAAGGCACGTGGCTTCTTCGCCGATTTGCGCTTCGACGCTGTCACCGGTGCCATTGATGAAGGGCGCCAGACCCTGACCGACGGTCCGCGGACCTCAGTCGATTTGACGCGCTACTCGCAACTCGGCACTTGGTCTGGGGTCATCGAAGTGAAAGGCCGGCGTATCGAACTGGCAGGCAAGCAGGTACTCGGCGTGCGCGATCATTCCTGGGGCGTGCGGCCACTAGGCGGTGGTGGCAGCACCCGTTGGGCACCACAGATCCACTGGTATTGGGGGCCGATTTTCTTCGGTGACGAATGCATGCACTGGCATGTGAATGACGACCCCGAGGGTGAGCTGCCCGACCGCTTCGCGGCCCTGGTGCCGAGCGTCGATGGCGCCGGTGATGGTCCGCTCTACATGCGTGACACTGGCGGCGAATATCTCATCCCAGTGTCCTTCACGCCGCGCTACCGTAACGGCACGCGGCGCGTCGAACATCTGCAAGTGGTCATGCACGACAAGCGTGGGCCGCGCATGACGCTGGAATTCATTCCTGATCAGCGCCTGCTGTTTTCATTAATGGGCCTGGGCTACACCAATAAAGCTTGGGAACACGGTGCCTGGCGCGGTGAGTTGATGGTCGACGAGAACGCCTGGCCGAGTCATGAACAGTCACCGCTGTTCCCACGCAATTGGCACATGCATCACGTCTGCAAGGTCAAGCGCGACGACGGCAAAGAAGGTTCGGCGATCCTCGAACAATGCCTGTTCGGGCCGCATAAGCCGAGCGGCTTACTGGGGGTGACCGACGGGTGGAAGGTAGCGTAGCCGCACAATTTGAGTTTCTCTGCGCCGGGAGCCGGACAGCATGGCACTGGCAGAAATGTCCGAATAAATTCGGACCCACAAAAAAACACACGGCACCCAATTGCAGGCCTCGCTATCGCTCTCAGGTGATGGAGGCCTGATAGATGCTTTCGATGGCGGCATCCAGCGCGCTATCAAAGGCCGCATCGCTCTGCTGTTTGCTCAGACCTTCGGTCAAGGCCCGCGAGAAGCTCGCGACCATGCCGTGGTTGCGTGCCAGGCGCGTGTTGGCGTCGGCACGGGAATAGCCGCCGGACAGGGCGACCACGCGCACCACGTTCGGCTGCTTGATGCAGTCCTGATAAAAATCGTCGACTTCGGGCAGGGTGAGCTTGAGCATCACCAGCTCGTTCGGCGCGAGCGCGGTCAGCGCATCCATGACGGCACTCTTCAAGAGTTTTTCGGCGTCAGCCTTGTGCGGGCAGTGGATATCGATTTCAGGCTCGATGATCGGCACTAGGCCCGCTGCGCATATCTGTTTGCCCACCACGAACTGTTGGGCGACCACCGCCTTGATGCCGGCGGCATTGGCCTGCTTCACCACCGAGCGCATCTTGGTGCCAAAAATACCTTTGGACTTGGCCTTCTTGAGCAAGGCATCGAGGGTCGGATTGGGTTTCATCAACTGCACGCCGTCGGCTTCGTCGGCGAGGCCTTTATCGACCTTGAGGATCGGCACGACGTTCTTCACGTTCCACAGATATTCGGCGGCCGGTTGGCCGACGAATTCACGATCCATGGTGCCTTCAAACAGGATCGCGGCGAGGATGCGTGTGCCGCTGAAGGCGGAACTCATGACGATGCGTGCGCGCATTTCGTGAACCAGCGCGAACATGCCCTCGTCGTCAGACCAGGCGCCCTCATGGATGCCGTAGAGCTGCAGCGCTTTGGGGGTCGAACCACCACTCTGGTCGAGCGCAGCGATGAAGCCTGCTGCCGTGCGCATTTTTTTGAGTTGCAGTTCGTAGTTTTTCACGGTCTTCCTCGGCTGTAGATGGGGGTAGCCAAGGTTTTGGCTAGTGGTCTCTATTCTAACCGCCGAGCGTCGCGGCGCGAGCGTTCTACGCGCGCTGTCGCTACGCCCGACCAATCGTCATAGCTCGTCACCGTCCCATCGACAACCAGCCTCAAAGCCACGCTCCAGACGCGGCGACGTCGGTCGCTATTGAAGAAGCAGTGGCGGCCGCTGCGGTCCACCATCGATTGCCCACGCCAGCCCGGCCACCCGCAGATCAGGCACCGCGCCGCCGCTGGGCGCGCTAGCGGGTTCGCACCCGCACAATTTGCTGATAGTGACGTGCGCCATTTAAGTTTCGCCAAACTCAGCTTCTCTCACCGCCGCCCAGCCATGTCGCGCTGGGTTCGATTGCTGATCACGGCGGTAGTGCTGCATCTCGGTAGCGTCGCGTTGGCGGCCGGCGGGCCGCCGACCTTGCCCGGCTTGAACGTCGTCAGTAAGACTCTTTGGACCCCGACCGCAGTGCGCAAGGTGCTACGTACTTTTGCCTTCGGCGGGCAGGCCAGCGATGCGCAGATCGCGATCTGGGCGACCATGAAGCCGCAGGCCGCGATCGTTGAAATGCTGACTTTCGACGAGCACAACCTGCTGCTCTCGCCGCCCGACGCCCGACTTGCCAAGGAGGGCTTGCACAAGCGGCGCCAGACGCTGCGCGCGCTCGGCGATTTCTGGGCCTCGGATAACGCCGCCAACCCAGTCTTGCCCGACGAGCGTGAGCACTACGCGCGCAGCAGCTGGCACGGTGCAATGCTGGTCTGGTCGATGGCCGCTCGTGTACGCGGTGGCAATCCCTTCCGCCATCGCATTGGTTATTGGGAAACCAATTTTCATCTCGCCGTAAACCATACGCGCGGCGTGTCGAACTATCAGTTGGTGCGTTACTACGACGATGTCATGGCCGCGCTCGCACGGGGTGACGGTTACGACCAAGTGACTGCGACCGCCGCGCTGTCCGCTGCCATCGGTCAGCAGTATCGGCATCGCTTCAACCGCTATTATGCGGGCGAGTGCTACTGCAACGAAGACTTCGCGCGCGAATTTCACCAGCTCGGCTTCGGCGTGTTGGGCAGTCGCGACAGGGACTATCACGAGCGCGTCTCGATCAAGAATACCGCCGCCGCGCTGACCGGCATGCGCTTCACCAGTAGCGAGGCGCCGGATGAGTGGCAAGCGGAAAATGTGGTGTTCGAAACCGACGGTCATGTGCCACAGCCGGTGTCTATCCTGCACCACACGATTTATGGGGCGACCACCCGCGAGAAGATCCGTATGCTCGCGCGCTTCGATATTGAGCAGCAGGAAAGCCTCGACAATCTGCCGTTGATGATAGTGCAGAGCATTGCCGATGACAGCATCTCGACCGTCGAGGCTACCGCGCTGCGCACGGCCTGGCGCAGCATGAAGAAAAAGAATCTGCTGCGCTATCTGCGCGCCTATGCAATCTCGACCCTGTTCCACTCTACCCAGCGCGTTAAACAGCTGAGCAGTCTCGAGCGGGTGATGGTGACGGCCAATCGATTTGCCGACACCAACCTCGAGCACTACAACGACGTGACCGAAACATGGCGTTTGTACTGGCAAGATGAAGTGGTGCCATTCGAGCCCTGGCACGACGTGTTCGGTCATCAGAACGGGCCGGAAACGGCTGGCAGCGCTGAGCTGTTCCGCAAGAATTACAAACGCGCCACTGACGCCGTTTTCAGCTACAGCCGGCAGAACTTAAATGGCGAGGCGCGGGCCAAAGACTGGCGCGCGATCATGCCGCGTGGCAAAGGCTATTTGATCGGCACCACCGCCGAATGGTTATGGCAACGCTTCGTGTCCGATGGCCTGAAGAATTTCGGACCACTGGAGCGCGCCCATCTCTATGCCTTGCTCGGTTACGGACGTGACCTCGGCGCGGTATTGCACCCGCAGTTCCCGGATACCGCGGTGACGCTCGGCGAACTCCGCCGCGGTGCCGGCAAGGCCTGGTTAGCCAAAGTCGGCGCAGCGCGGTTAGCGCTCGAAAGCAAAGACGCTGGCATCCGCGAGCGCAGCAATGATCGCATCGGCGCAGCCATCGATTTCATTATTGCCACACCGTTCATGCTGGCTGAAGAAGGGCGTTGAAATCGCACCATCACGCCTCAGGCCCAACCCCCGATGGGTCGCAATCGTGTCGACGTGTAAAATCAGTAAGAATTCAACCACCCCCTTTTGGGTGGGATTTCTGAGCTTCCTTACAGTTCGGTGGTCGCCGATCCCGCTCGACCGGCCGATGTCCATGATTACTCGAATGATTGCTGGAGCGCTGGAGACTGGCCTCGATCTTGCTGGACTAGATGGCCCCTATTAACCCCAAGTCGAGGGCCAACCCTCAGAATGTTCTCGGAGAAACCAATATGCCTCGTAGATTGTTAGGACTGATATTCGGCGCCTTTTTGGCGCTACCACTGGCCGCAAACGCCGCGATGTGGAATTTTGGCGGCGCGCTTAACGCCGACCAGGAAACCCACCCGCTGGTACTGCCGTCACCATACTTCGGCGGCGGTATATTGATCGCATCGCTGAATGACGTAAGCGGCGCTTTTGTGCTGGATGTGCTTTTCTCGGGTTTGACCGGGCCTGTGGCTGCCGGCCATATCCACGGCCCGGCGCTGCCAGGGGTCGCCGCCGGCATACTCGTAGATCTGGGTCTACCGACGGTTTTTGTCCCCGGCATCTTCGCTTACCACTTTGCGCTGGGTCTGGACGCGGCGGCGATTGCGATGCTGACCACGGGTGGCACCGCAGGCGTAGGCACCCCGACGCCGCTTTATGTCAATATCCATACGCCAAGCAACACAGCCGGCGAAATCCGCGGGCAGCTGTTCGTCACGGCTTCGCCGATACCGGTGCCGCCCGCCGTGTGGCTGATGGGTTCTGCGGTGCTCGGGTTGCTGAGCGTACGCCGTCGAGTCTAAGCAGAATTAGCTGAGTTCGAATTTGAAAACCCCGCGCTGCGGGGTTTTTTTTATCCGGAACAGTTGTGGTGGGCAATGCCCGATTTCGCCACAAGCGGTCGTGGCTTCAAACCCGATCTGAATTCTTCACAATCGCTCGCGCCAGTTCGTCCGGGGCGTGAGTAGCAGGCGGCGCAACTTCACGTCGTCTCTATCCGGAATAGTGGTCCTGACTGCGCCAGGGATGGCGACTTCGGATCTCACCCGTGCCCTTGGTCTTACTGGCAGCACGGTTAAATGGTATTGGCAGCGGATATTCGCCAAACTTGAGGTGCATCGTCGTTTCGAGGTGGCCAAGGTTGCCCACCATCGCGGCTGGCTAGCTTGAGTGGACAGACGTGGCGCCGCCTGTACCGTCCGTTTGGGAGGTTGCGTGCCCACCCCGGCGCACCGAGTATTCAAATTGGCGGCGGGCCACGTCCGTCGCGTTGGGCGGCGAAATTTTTTCCGGAGGAATCGCTAATGGCTGAGATTTTTCTGCAGAACGCCTGGTATTGCGCTGGCTGGGATTACGAGATTCATCAGGGTCGCAATGCGATCATCGCGCGCAAGATCGCCGGCGAACGCATCGTCCTGTACCGCAAGCCTGATGGCGGCGTGGTTGCGTTCGAAGACCGCTGTCCCCATCGCCAGGCAGCGCTGTCCCTGGGCCGCAAGGAAGGCGACGGACTACGCTGCATGTACCACGGCCTGAAGTTCAACAGCGCTGGCGTGTGCGAGGAAATCCCCGGTCAGACCACCATCCCACCGGGCACCTGCGTGCGCGCCTTCCCGGTTATCGAGAAAGACAATTGGGTCTGGGTGTGGATGGGCGACCCGGCGCTGGCGGATCCGGGATTGATCTGCTTCTCGGTTGGGCCGAGCGATCCCGCTTGGAATATCCGCACCTCGCAGATGCATGTCGAGACCAACTACCGCCGCGAGATCGAGAACCTTGCGGATCTGAGTCATATCGCCTGGGTCCATCCCCAGACTGTCGGCGGCGATCGCAAATACAGCGAAATGAAATCGCATTTCGAAATCACCCCACGGGGTTTGAACACACGCTGCTGGGTGCGCTCAGTCGCGCCCACCGGCGCTGTCGCCCATCTTTTCCCCGAAGGTACGAAATTAGATATCTGCCTGGAAATTCAGCACACCGTGCCGTGTAACTGGATCATGCATTTCCGTGCCTTCACCGCCGGCTCGGCGACCGTTGGGGAATCCAATGGCCAACTGGTGGTGGACACCTGGACATGCCAGGCCGTGACACCTTGTGATGATGATTCAGTCGACTACTACTACTCGTGGGGCGCCAGTAAGGAAACCGAGTTCCCTGGTTTGAGCGACCTGCTCGGCAGCACTTTGGACGAGGCCTTCGAGGAAGATCGCGTCATGCTCGAAGCACAGCATCAGCGGCGCAAACAACGCCCCAATCTGCAACCCTTGAACATTGCCAACGATACGGGTCCGATCAAAATGCTGTGGGTGCTGGATAAGCTGCTCGCACAAGAGCGATCTGCGACGGCTCCGTCACGCAATGCCCATGAGCAAACTGCCTGACCTGTAGCGGGGTATTGCTTGCCAACGAAGTAGCGCTTGAATCGACGGGGAGATCACACTGGGCAGATCACGAAAGAAGCACTACTCGAACGAAGTGCGGCGCAGCTGCCAGGCATTGCCGCGCGCGCACAGATGTCACACGCGAGATGAGCCGTACCAGTCTGTCAACGGGCTGGGTCACCGCTTTCTCTATCGGACACAACCGGATGCTGACCAAGTTTGCGGAACAAGCTCAACGCCTGAAGTCATGGGAGCCCACTGCGGTGGTCTCGAAGGGGCGACTGCGGTCTACGAGACACTCATGCAAAACAAGGTCATGACCTGGGGTGGCGACGTGCGGGCGCACAAGCACGCCGTGCACATCAATCTCGGCGAAGCGCATGCACCGGCGCGCGCCGCCGGCATACCCCTTGAGCGCCTGATCGTCGCTACCGAAGCATGCATGCACCAGCGCGAGTTCTCGGTCGATACGCGCGTCGATCTGAAAATGCGCGCTGGATACATCGCCGACCTGTGCCACGAAGGAGTGAACGCGATGATTTCGTCGAACGCGAGCTTGCCTATGAACTCTATGGCAGGCATCGCTTAGGGTTGGCGCCGAACTACCCGCTGTTTTGGGATCAGGCGTCCCTTAGCGGGAGTCGCCAACGACGGCGCTGACCCGCCCGTCGTTGTGCGATGAAAGCAATAGGCGCAATTCCATCTGTCGGTCTTTAACCGGCGTTCAAAGGCGGGGATTGGGATCATCAAATATCACACGATAGTGCTGGCGTCATTGTTGACGACGACGATGCTTGCAACCGCCGACGAAGACAGCGCGGTCGCGCAAGGCAAGCGCCACCAAGCGATACCACTGCGCGCGGAAGTAACGCCCCTATTGAAGGACGATATCGAGGGCGTGTCCGGCAAAGCGGCCGCCCTGTTTCTAGTCCGGGTCCCGCCTGGGGCGGCCGATCCCGTCCATCGCCACAACGCATTAGTCTACGTTTATATGCTGGAGGGATCAGTTGCCATGCAGGTCCGCAGTCGACGTGAGGTCATCTTGACCGCGGGTCAAACCTTCGTCGAAAAGCCGAGCGACATCCACATCGTAGGCCGAAACCTCAGTACCACCGACCCGGCGCGATTCCTCGCGTACTTCGTCAAAGATAAAGATGCGCCGCCGGTCTTGCCCGCCGAGTGATTCCCAAACACTCCGAGCGGCTGTCCGCTCGGCTCGTTCACGCGAGCAAGGACCGTATCGGACCGGTGCAGCCAATCGTCAGGCGCTGAGCAGTGACAGCCGTGGCGCTACTGGGGTCGCCGCCTGCCACTCCTTCAGCCAGGTCTCAAGCGCATCTGCCGCGAGCGGCCGACTGATGTAATAGCCTTGGGCGATGTCGCAACCCCAGGCCGTGAGCATGGCTTGCGCCTCGGCCCGCTCGACCCCTTCGGCGACGACGGTGAGCCCCATGTTGTGACCGAGATCTATGGTGCTGCGCACGATGGCAGCATCGTCGGCGTCCTTGTCCATGTTGAGCACAAATGACTTATCTATCTTGAGCTCTGACACCGGTAAACGTTTCAGGTAGGCCAATGACGAATAGCCCGTGCCGAAGTCGTCGATCGACAAACGCAGGCCTAGGGCGTGCAGACGCTGGAGATTGTCCTGAGCGCGCACCGGATCATCCATGATGGCGCTCTCGGTGACTTCCAACGTCAAGCCACTGACCGCAATACCGTGGCGCGTGATGCACTGCGCGATATAGGCTGGCAAATCATTGTTCAGAAGATCGCGCGCCGAGACATTGATACATACATCGAGTTGCATGCCGACACGCCGCCAGCACGCGAGCTGCGCGCAAGCTGCTTCGATGACCCATTGCGTGATATTGCGGATATAGCCAGTCTGCTCAGCGAACGGAATGAAATCATCGGGTGGCACAAACCCGCGCACTGGATGTCGCCAGCGCACGAGCGCCTTGGCTTGCACGGCACAGCCGCTGGCGAGATCGATTTTAGGTTGGTAGAGCAGCACCAGTTCGTTGTTTTCGACAGCGCTCCGCAGTTCGCCGAGCAACGACAGTCGCTCCGGGCTCTGTTCATAGCTGGGGTCATACTCGGCGTAGCCGCTGCGCGTTCGCTTGGCGACGGTCATGCTCAGATCGACCCGACTCATCAGGACAGGAACGTCGTCGCCGTGGTCCGGATAGACGACGATGCCGACACTGCCGCCGACATCGACCACCTGGTTGCCAACATTCAGGGGGGGTTCCAGTACCTCCATCAGTCGCACGGCCGTGCGTCGCGCAGCGGCGAGATCTGCATCAGGCAAGAGGATCGCGAATTCGTCGCCACCCAGGCGCGCCAGCGTATCGGACTTGCGTGCCAGCAAGCCCTGTAAGCGCTGGGCAACGGCCTGCAAGACCAGATCGCCGTATTGATGACCGAGGGTGGTATTGATCAGTTGAAAATTGTCGAGATCAAGCAGCAGAACGCTCACCGCGCCATGGCTGCGTTGCGCGTGGGCCAGCGCCTGCTGCAGTCGATCATGGAGCAGCGCACGATTCGGCAACTGCGTGAGGCCATCGCGATAGGCGAGATCCATGATAGTGGACTCGCGGGTGGCGATAGCCTCGCGCATTTGATTGAAGGCCGTGGCCAGCAAGCCCAGCTCGTCACGTGAGGTAATTTCTGCCGATTGCGTGTAATCACCGCTGGCCATGGCCTGCGCCACGACGCCAAGCTGGCGAAGCGGGTTGGTAACGCCGCGCGCGATGACGAAACTGCCGAACAGCGCCGCGCTAAGGCCGATCAGGGTCATGGTCATGAGATAGTTGCGTAGCTGCGCGGCACCTTGCAGGGCCGATGCCAGTGAGCGCTGCAGAATAGCGACGGCCGCTGTATCGGTGTTGACCGTGAGCGTCGCGACCGCGGTCATATCGGTCGCATCGCGTAGCGGTTCGGTCGATTGCGAAGTGCGAGCGTCGAGCAATTGTGCGAAGCGGCGACTGGCGGCGGCTTGGTCTGTGGGCGGCAGCGTGGTGCCGCCCAGTCGCCAGTCGTGCTGGCCCGAACGGGTCAGGAACGACACTTTCAGCCCGGTCAGATCGGCCAGTTCACGCGCTACCTCGTCTTCAACGACGAAGCCCATTGCCACCCACCCGACTATCGCCGGCGCGCGCACGGCCAGCACGACCACCTGATAGAGCCGACCACCCGTCACGGCCAAGCCAGCGGCCTGACCGGATGACTGCGCCTGAGTCAGCAGGGCGCCGTAGGGAAATGCGCCTTTGACATCGAACTCGGGCACCGTGCTGGCGGTGATGCGGCCGTTCAGATCGGTCATCATGAGGAGGTCGGCCTTGATGCGTCGACCGTGATTTTCGAGTGCCGATCGCAAGGTCGCCGCATCATCCGTTGCGACCGCCTCGCGGAATGCAAAATCGGCGGCGAGCACCACGGCGGCTTGGCGCAATTGCAGCGATTTATCCTCAAGAATGCGCGCGAAGACACGCTCGCCGACCGCCAGCTCGCGCGTGACCTGACGCTCGGCGCTGCTGCTGGTGAAGAAACTGATGCCGGCAATCGCTACGCAGGCAAGTATCAACACCAGGCCGCCAAAGAAAGCGACGATGCGGCTGCGGATTGAGCGCGGTGCTATCACGAGTGGCTATTCGAGCGGTGGTGGCAGAGGCAGATCCTGGCGCAAGGCCACCGTCAGCGTCTGCGCTGGGGTCGCGGCCTCGACGTGCAGCGTCGCAGGTGGCGTTGCGGTGTCGTCGTCAATCATCTGGTAATGCCAGGATTGGAGTGCATAGTCGCCGGCCGGCAATGACGTCAGTTGCACCGTACCGGTGGCATCGGTCAGTGCGAAATACGGGGCATCGACGATATAGACATAGGCAATCATGCCATCGTGAATATTGCAGCCGAGCACCACCAGCCCCGCTTTATCGAAAGTCACCGGCGCGGCCGTGATGCCGTGATAGAGCTTCAACTGGAATACTTTCGGTGGTGAAAAAGAATAGACGTGATGTTTGATGTCGTCTTTGTTCGGGAAGCTGACGGTGGTGCCTTTTGCCAGCGCGCTCACGCGCGGCTCGAATTTCTGGTTGATCTGGTCGATGATTGCGGTGCGCGAGGGCGACGGGGCAACTGTACCGCCAGGACGCGCGAACACCACGGCATCGGCTAGCGGCCGGCCCTGCGTATCGACCACGTGCACCTCAAGTGCAGCTGTGTTGCCCGCAGCCAGCAGCACGAATGCGAGGGCGGACAGGCCACACCCTGACCAGCACCTCATGAACGCACCTGCGGCGCTGCCCGCGCACTGCTCCCCGCTGTCACGATGTCGCGCTTCATCGGCGCCAGCATGCGCAAAAGCTCGTTCTTCTCGCGCTCGCCCACACCGTTGGCGGCCAGCGCTTCGCGCAGCGCTTGAACCAGCGTAGTGAATTCCCGCTCTGTGATCTCCAGTCCGCCGTGCGCGAGGCGCATGTCATCGCCCCCGTATGTGCAGGGTCCGCCAGTCAAAGCGCAAAACTGCTCGACGATATGCTTTTTCAGTCGCTTGAGTTTGACGTTAGCGAAGCTCCGCTGCCCATCGGGCGATGCCGCGTGGTGGTCGATCATCTCGCTTACCACCACCGTAAGCACCGGCTCACCGCCCATTCGCTCGTACAAGGAGCGCGTATCGGGCGCGAGATTCGCGCAAGCAGATAAAGCACCGACCAGAACGGCCGTTACTAGCAGCATACGAGTGAGCTTCGACGAGCGCAGGGCGGTGTTGGAGTCGCCACAATATTTGGTATCCATTGGGTGGTTTCCGTGAGCAGAGCAATGGGAGCGATGGACACGACAAGAAAGCTTATCGGTCGCGGCGCGCACAAGCTTGAATTCACGGCGTGGGTGGTGTTTCTTCTGGCTGCCATGATACTTGGCACGTGTCCGAGCAACGCTTACGCGGACGGCGGGCGGCTGCTCGCGACCGGCGGCGTTACGCAGTTGGAGGGTGCGGCGGGCGGCGGCATCGTACCGTGGGCCTTGATTGGCGGCTATGGAACGCGGGATGAAATCGGCGCTACCGGCTTCGCCACGTACGTCGATACGGGGCATTTCGATCTGCTGACGGCGGGCGCAACCATCGGCTTCTATGACCGCTTTGAGCTGTCGTTTGCCCGCCAGCGCTTCAACCTCGGTCGCACGGTGCCGGGAGCATCCATCGAGCAAGACGTGGTCGGCGCCAAACTCAAGTTATACGGGGACGCGGTGTTCGATCAGGATCGTTGGTGGCCGCAGCTTGCCCTCGGTGTGCAGTACAAGCGCAATCTCGATTTTGACTTTGTGCCGGCGCTACTCGGCGCCCAGGACCGTGATGGCATCGATATCTATCTTGCCGCGACCAAGCTGTATCTGGCCGGGCTCTATGGGCGCAACGTGCTGCTCAACGCCACCGTGCGCGCTACGCGCGCCAATCAGTTTGGCCTACTCGGCTTCGGCGGTGATCGCCATGACGGCTATCAACCACAGTTCGAAGGCAGTGCGGCGGTGTTTCTGACGGATGCACTGGCGCTGGGCGCGGAATTCCGTACACGACCGAACAATCTGCGGAGTTTCAAGGAGAACGATATCTTTGACTTGTTCGCGAGCTGGCTGCCGAACAAACATCTTGCTGTTACCGTCGCTTACGCGGATCTCGGGCGCATAGCCAACCGTTCGAATGACAACGCGTGGTATGTCTCGGCACAAGTCAGCTACTAATGCGCTATCAATCCAGGATCGCGCCGGACCTGCGCACTGCCCGGCGGGCCAGTGCGCATCGATTCATCGGAGTCGGATGGCAAGGCTGCGTTATTTTTTTGCGAACGCGCCCATGATGGTGGTGACGGGCGCGAAAGCGCCGCTATCAAAATAATCAACCCAGTAAGTAATCTTGCCATTCTTGACGCGGAACATGGCAGCCACGGGCACGGCAATTTTGGTTTGGCCGAACTCGAAGTTATCGACTCTCTCCAGCGCGACACCGTCGCCACCCGCGACGACGTTCTTCACTTCAGTAAAGAATTTCGAGGGCACGGTGAGTGGCTCCTTGGCAAAGAACGGCGCAAGAAAAGCGCTGATAGCTTGATGGCCGCTGATCACGGGGTTGGGCCCGCTCAACGACGGCACGTTTTTGTAATAACAATCGTCGCTGATAAAGGCCATGATTTTGTTTATGTCATGGGACGCCCATGAGGCGAGAAACGCCTGCACTACCTTGGTTTCGGCGGTGTCCTGCGCGAAAGCCGCAGGCATAACCGACATGCACGCCAAAACCAGGACCATCGCCAATATATTTCTTGAATTTTTCACACTGCCTCCTATCACCTTGGTTTAATCGCTTAACTCGTTCCCACTTTCAGTGCGCGGCTGCCGATCGTTAGATGCGCAATAACTGCCTTCAATTTGTCCTTTCAAGACCTGGGCAGCGAGACCCATCCGCATAGCTGCCGTCAACAGTAATTTGCCGTCGCGCTTGATGAACGTAACACTGCGCGTTGTGGTAATGCTAGCGATGCTCGGGTCGGGCAGGCAGAATCTGGTGCGCTACATAACCTATCGGGTAGATATGAAGACGCTGCCCACAGCCCTGCGGTCGTCCGCCAATGGCACGCGTTACTTCTGTCGCGCCTGTGGTACTCACGTTGCATGCATTAACGCTGAGCACGCAGAGGTGGTCGACGTTGCGGTGGGCAGCATTGATTGCCCAGAGCCGTTCATACCGACGCTTCAGATATTTGAAGATACTCGCCTGTCATGGCAGGCCAGCGGCCACGATGGCTAGGATTTTCTACGGTGCAACAGGGCGGTTCTGCGGTTCGACACTGGATTGATTTCTCGACACTTGATATCGTGCCGGGCGTTCAAAAACCCCTGTCCCATCAGCAATTCCTGCGAGGTATTCCATGCTGAAAATTCACCATCTTGTTCTTTCCCGCTCAGATCGCATTGTGTGGCTTGCTGAGGAGCTTGGAATCAAGTACGAACTCGTGCGCCATGTTCGCGACCCGCAAACGTTTCGCGCGCCAGATACGCTGTGGCAGGTGGCGCCCATGGGCAAGGCGCCAGCGATTCAGGACGGTGACATTACACTCGGCGAATCCGGCGCCATTGTCGAATATCTGCTCGATACCTATGGTCAGAACCGGCTGCGGCCGGCGAAGGGCACGGCAGAATATCGCGCTTATCAACAATGGATGCATGCCGCCGAATCGACCTTGATGGTGCCGGTCTTGCTTGAGGTGCTGTGCACCCTGACCCAAACCGATTCGCCGGCGCTGAAAGGATTCTCCGATGGCGAATATCAGACGGTGTTCAGCTATTTGAATCAGGCCCTGGAAAAATCGCCGTACGTCGCGGGTAGCGATTTTACCGGTGCCGACATCATGGTTGCCTATTCCCTTCATCTCGCCAATGGCAAGGCTATCCCCATGATGGCCGGCCATCCGCCGCTCGATCGTTGTCCGGCCATCGTCGCGTACTTGCAGCGTATTGAAGCGCGTCCGGCATTTAAACGTGCGGTGGAGATTTGTCAGTAGTCTGACAGCGGCCAGGATATTCAGGCCCACCAGCCATGGTCGAAGGGGGTGGCGCCTGATTGTCGAAGCCGGTGAATAGTCGGCACAGCTGCGGCCCAGCTTTCAAGGCGATGACCCCTCTTGCCCGGTTTTCAGCCAGGACAAGGTCGACCGTATTTTAATCGTCCTGGCACCGCATCCATTTCTCGATGTGTCACGTAGCTCACAACACCCATCGGACTGCGCGAGGTCATGCCGTGCGCCCCAACGTTAAGAACCTGACAGTCATCGCGGCGCTGCTCATGCTGTGTCCCTTGCTGGCCGAGGCGCATTCAGCAGGTGCGATGGTCATCGGTTGGCACGACGGCTTCAATCATCCGTTGCACGGCTGGGATCATCTGCTCGCAATGCTCGCGGTCGGCTGGTGGGCATCACAGCAGCGTGGCGCCATGCGCTGGCGGCTGCCGGTGACTTTCGTCGCGGTGATGGCGGTAGGTGGCCTGGTCGGGTTCAGTGGTGCCGAGCTGCCCGGTGTGGAGTGGGTGATTACCGCGTCGGTACTGGTGTTCGCGGCGCTGGTGGTCAGTCGTACCCGCTTGCGGCCGGACACCATGATGTCGCTGGTTGGGTTCTTTGCTTTCTTCCACGGCTTCGCCCATGGCCAGGAATTGCCGGGTGCGGCCAATCTCGTGATGTTCGGCGCAGGCTTCCTGCTTGCGACATTGTTATTGCACGGTGCGGGATTCCTGACGGCGCGCGCGCTGCCTTTCGCACTGGCCTGCCTGGTCAGCACGACGACGATCGCGGCGCCTGTGTCGTCCACGGCCAGCGCTGGCGGACCGAAGATCAATGAGGATGACGCGGCGCGACTGCCGGAAATTATCGTCACCGGTCGCAGCGATTCCCAGGTCGGCATCGCGCAATCGGCCTCCCAGGGCAACGTCGGTGCGGCCGAGCTTCAGTACCGGCCACTGGTGCGTCCCGGTGAGTTATTGGAAGCGGTGCCCGGTCTCATCGTCAGTCAGCATAGTGGTGAGGGTAAGGCCAACCAGTATTACCTGCGTGGCTTCAATCTCGATCACGGCACCGACTTCCTCACGCAGATAGACGGTGTGCCCGTCAATCTCGCCACCCATGCGCACGGTCAGGGTTGGACGGACACCGGCTTTCTCATCCCGGAGTTGGTGCGCACCATCAACTATCAGAAGGGCGTGTACTACGCCGAGAACGGTGACTTCTCCAGTGCCGGCGCGGCCAATATTCAATACGTGAACGAGTTGCCGGCCAGCCTCGCCTCTTTTGAAGGCGGCAATCTCGATTTCTATCGCGGTCTTTATGCCTCGTCGCGCGCGCTCGGTGAAGGTACTCTGCTCTATGCGATGGAGGGCGAGTACAACGACGGCCCATGGCAGCGCGGCGACCATTACCGCAAGGCCAACGGCGTGCTGCGCTACAGCCAGGAACAGGGCGAGGCCGGCTGGTCGGTGACTTTCATGGGCTACAAAGCCGATTGGGATTCGACCGATCAAATCGCCCAGCGCGCCGTCGAGCGCGGCGACATCGATCGTTTCGGTCTCATCGATCCGTCCGATGGTGGCGACAGCCAGCGCTACAGTCTGACGGGCGAATGGCATCGGCGCGGCGCGGCCAGCGCGACCAAGGTCATGGCCTATGGCTATTACTATGATCTCGATCTCTATTCGAACTTCACCTATGTGCTGGCAGACCCGGTGCACGGTGATCAGTTCGAACAACCCGACCAGCGCGCAGTGTCCGGATTCAAGATGGCGCACACGTTTTTTCATGCCCTGGGTGGCGCCGCTGCCGAAACCACCTTTGGTGTGCAGAACCGCAACGATGTGATCAAGAACGGGCTATTCCTCACCCAGCGCCGCGCCCGGCACGGCACGGTGCGCGAGGACAACACCTTAGAATCCAGCATCTCGCCCTATGTCGAGAACACGACGCGCTGGACAGAGTGGCTGCGCAGCACGGCCGGCGTGCGCTTCGATGCTTTTCGCTTGGATGTCGCGAGCGATCGCGCCGCCAACAGCGGCGCGCGCTGGGACACCATTGTCAGTCCCAAGGGCGGCATCGTGCTCGGACCATGGGCTGCAACCGAGCTGTATTTGAACGCCGGTCTCGGCTTCCATAGCAATGACGGACGCGGCGTAAACACTGTGGTCGACCCCAACACCGGCACCGCCGTCGATCGCGCCGTGCCACTGGTCCGCACCTATGGCGCGGAAGTCGGCGTGCGCACCACCTGGCTACCAGGATTGCAAAGCACCGTGGCGTTATGGGGTCTGGATAGCGATTCCGAACTGATATTCGTCGGCGATGCCGGCACCACTGAGGCCGGACGCCCCAGTCGTCGTTACGGGCTTGAGTTTGCCAACTACTATGCGGTGACCGAATGGCTCAAGCTCGACGCCGACTTAAGCTTCTCGAAGTCGCGCTTCCGCCAACACGCGCTAGAAGGCGACCACATCCCCGGCTCGGTCGAGACCGTCATCGCAGCCGGTGCCACGGTGCACGATTTGCATGGCTTCTTCGGCGCATTGCGGCTGCGCTACTTCGGGCCGCGCCCGCTCGTTGAAGACGATAGCGTACGTTCTGCAGAAACCTTGCTGCTGAGTGCGCAACTCGGTTATCAAGTGAACAAGACCTGGAAAATCGTCGCCGATGTATTCAATCTGCTCGATCGAAAAGACAGTGCCATCGACTATTATTATCCGTCACGCCTGCCCGGCGAAGCGCCGGGGCCTGATGAGGGCGGCTATAACGACATCCACTTTCATCCGGTCGAGCCGCTCAGCTTTCGGCTCGGTGTGAGTGCGCAATTTTGAGCGGGTTGTAGACCGGCCCGGCTGACGCCGAGGGTCGGGCGCTTCTCATTGAAAATTTTGACCGATCGCGAGCGCCTCGCGCGGGTCAAAGACATGGACACGATTGCGTCCGAGTTTTTTGGCCATATAGCAGGCGGCATCCGCGTCGCACAGTACGGTGGCTAGACTGTCCACATTGGTACCGATCATGAGCAGTCCAACACTCACCCCAATACTGAAATGACCGGTGTGCCAGGGAAAGCGAAAATTCGCCAGCCGCTCGCGGATCGCTTGGGCGACTCTCTCGGCCTGCTGCAAATTGCAATACTCCATCAGGATTGCAAATTCGTCACCACCAAACCTGGCCACGGTATCACGGCGGCGTAGCTCTGCCTTCAGCAGGACGGCAACCTGACGCAGTAATTCGTCGCCGCCGGCGTGACCACAAGTGTCATTGACGGCCTTAAAGCGATCGAGATCCAGAAAGAGCATGGCGTGCGCATCGGGTTCGTTGAGCGGTTGCGCAATCACCCGTGCCAGCCGCCGCTCGAACTCGTAACGATTCACCAAGCCCGTCAAAGCATCATGGCTGGCACGATGCAGGATAATTTCTGCTTGTTGCCGCTTTTCGGTGACGTCTCGGATCAACAATACGACACCGTAGGTGCGATCGGTGGCACTACGGATCTTGCGCGCGGTGAATTCGACGGCGAGTTCTGCGTGAGAACCCAGGCGCAGCAAGCCTTCGCCGCCAGTGTAATCGCAGTTGACGGCCAGGCACTGCCTCACCGGCGACTCCATAACTTCGTGCAGGCCATGACTGCGGATCTCGAAGACCTCGTCGAACGAGCGACCCAAGACCGCATTCGCCGCGATGCCGAGGAAATTCTCAGCGGCCTGATTCACGAACTCGATCTTTCCTGCGGCATCAGTCGTTACCACTGGCTCGCCGAGCGAACTCAAGGTGGTCTGGAGCTTATCCTGTTCGTCATGCAATGCGATCTGCGCCAGCTTCAGTTCGTGGACGTCGTAGAGCGAGCCCGAGAGGCGAATAACGCGCCCATTTTCCACCCGCTGCGACATCGCCCGGCTGCGAAACCAGCGGACTTCTCCATCGTGCGTGGTCATTCGGAATTCGACGTCGAGCGGGATTTTTTCGCTGAGATTGGCAGCGATCGCCGCTTCCACCCGCACTTTGTCTTCCACGTGTAGCAGGGCGGCCAGGCTGCGTTGAGTGGAGGCGAGGGCTTCGAGTTTGTTCCGACCTAACAAGGCTTTGAAGTTGTCCGAATACCACATGCGGTCCGAGTCCAAGTCCCATTCCCACAGGCCGTTGGTAGAACCCGCTTCCGCCCGCCGATAACGTTCCTGCAGCGCGGAAATTTCCGCAGCGGCTTCCTTGGCGGCGTGGATATCCTGTAATGATCCCGACATACGCACGACCGTGCCGGTGCGGCTAATCTCGGCACGACCGCGACACCAGCGATAGCCACCATCCTTACGACGAATGCGAAGCTCGCTGTCGTAGGGCGTGGTAGTCGTGATCGCGTATTGCAGGCGTTGTTTCACTCCAGGGGCATCCTGCGGATGCACCAGTGCAATGAAGTTCTCTAAATTGGGCTCGACATCGCCCGGCTCGTAGCCACAGATGGCGTAGCAACGCGATGACCACCACATGACTGGACGGTTGACGTCTGGCCAGTCCCATACGCCGTCGGAAGAACCATCAACCGCCAGGCGCAATCGTTCGGCAGTGACAGACTGCTCGGCAAGTCCGTGGCGATGGCGTGTGATGTCGGTGCCGGTCACGACGAGTGCGGTGACCTCGTCCGCTCCCGGGGCCGACCAAGGCACGGCGTGGATGCGAACCCAGCCGCAGCTATCGTTGGCGCGCTGTGCACGACATTCGTGGGTTGTTGGCTGCCGCTCGCGCACACATTCACGCAGGGCGCTGAAACAGGCATCACGGTCGGCGGGATGCAGGATCACCGACCAGCCCATGTCAAGGGACGCGGCAGCATCGATACCGCCATAGCGTAAACACGTCCGATTTACGTACAACGCGGTCAAATCGGGCCGCAACACCCAGATAGCCGCAGGTGAGGTTTCGACGATCTCAAAAAACGGCGCAGCACTGCCGAACACCTGGCTGAGCGTCGCGAAAGTCGGCGCGGGATGCGGCGCCGTGGTGTCTAACGTGGAGCCATGGGTCACTAATGTTTTCCAGGTATTCGATATTCCAGCGGGCCGTCGTCGAGGCACAGCACTATAGCGGTCGGCGTGCGCGCATGTTGAGGCGCAATGTGAGCACACGCCGGGCAGTACTGGCAGTCAGGTTGGGTGCAAGCCAGTAGGCCGCGACGGAACATCGGCAAGCGCCGTGGCGACAGTATCGGTGATGCGTCCCGCTTGAGCCACCCAGGCTGCGTCACTGGCACAGCGGGCCACGATTGTCGCGTGCAGAATTCCGGTATTGTTGAATAATTGGCTCACCGCTGACCCCATCACCGTCCAGGCGACTGCAACCGAAGGGTGTCATGGACGCCGACATCCTCGACCTGCAGCAGCGTGAGCAGCGGCTATTCGATGGCACTAGGAGCAGCAAAAAACGATGTCTCCGCGACGAAACAGAGTCGATCCCTGGGGGGATTTCCATGCGGTGGCGGCCAGAGGCATGTTCACCGGCAATCGCGGCTGCGTGGTCGATGATCGTGAACAAGTCGTGCGTCATCACGCCAGCATATTGTGGATTACCTGCCTCACTGCGTTTCGTGATTGGCGATGGCCGCTGGCGCGCGCGCGGCGCTGGACGCCTTTGTTCTTCCTTGACGACGCGGTCGCTTTAGCCGCCGGGCATCGACCTTGCGCAACTTGTCGGCGCGCCGACTATCTTGCGTATCGGGATGCAGTGACTCGCGCCACGTCAGCGCCACGGCCGCTCCGCGCGTTCGAATTGAACGAGCGCTTGAACAAGGAACGACTGCACTTAGGGCGCGGGCTGGTGCGGGCGGGCGATCGCATGGTGTGGTCCACACCCTGTGCGGACCTGCCCGACGGTACGGTAGTCGTCAATCGCGAAGGGGTGTGCGAGCTCGTGCGTGGTAGTTCGTTGCTGCGCTTCGCCTTTGATGGCTGGACTACACGAAGGCCAAGGCCGGTGCATGGCGTGGCGTCTGTATTGACACCACCGACCTCGGTGATGGCATTGGCCAACGGCTACCAGCCGACACTGCATCCGAGCGCACTCGCGTAACTTCACCGTGCTGCCGCGGTCACTGGTCCTGTTCAGACACGGCTATGTCGGATCGTTATCCGATCGCACTGCCCCTGCTACAGTACCGCCCGATACGACGGGCCGCTCGTTGCGAAGAGTAACAACTGTCGCGGTGTATCAGGAGAGAAACGAGGTGGTGGCGCTTCATGGCAGGCCGCGCCCGCCGCCATCGCGTAGTAAGCACGGACACGTCCGTCCTGACCAGTCACGACAAAGCTAATGATGCTCTGACATAACGCGGTACGGCAGCAAGTTATGGGCAGGCAGTGCGCGCGCTGGTTTATCTGGCGCAAGGTTACGCGCTGACTTCCAGCCGTAAAGAGTCCGATGGCGCATTGCGCGATCACCGACTGCCACCTGAATACTCTAGATGATCGATCCTTTGGAACGCCTATTTGGGTATTGCGAAGTGGACGAATGCCGTTTGCAAAGGGTGGGCAATGATATTGCGTTATGACATTCAGGGATTCAGGGCGCTCGCAGTGTTTTTTGTGCTTGTCTACCACGTGTGGCCTGCTTGGTTGCCAGGTGGTTTCATAGGTGTTGATGTTTTTTTTGTTATTTCCGGCTATCTCATTACGGCGCTTCTGAGGCGTGAACTAGCGGCGACGGGCAGCATTTCTTTCTCGAATTTCTACGCGCGCCGTGCGCGGCGTTTGCTGCCTGCGTCTCTGTTGGTGCTGGGTGTGGTGTTACTGGCGGTTTTCCTGCTTCAGCCCACCCTGTTGTGGAGAAGTGTCGCTGGTGATGTGATTGCCGCCGTGCTGTACGGCGAAAACTGGTGGCTGCACTTCAAGGCGTTGGATTATCTCGCTGGAGGTGACCTTAGCAGCCCTGTACAGCATTACTGGTCGCTTTCGATCGAAGAGCAGTTCTATTTCCTGTGGCCGGTGTTGATGCTGGCCGTCTATTCCACGGCTCGACATTGCTGGCGAGGCGATCCTCTCGCAATGTTACGTTGGACGCTGCTGCTTATCGTTCTCCTGTCGCTGGGTTTCTCGATCTGGACCGCGCTATACGGTGAATCTGGCGCAGGCTATTTCTCGACGTGGACTCGAGCCTGGCAACTTGGGGCTGGCAGTTTGCTTGCTCTTGCCGAAGGTGGCCAGCAGCGTGCGGGAAAATGGATGTTGCACGTGGGCCTCGTCGGTATGGCGCTCTCGGCCAGTGCGCTGACGGCAGCGGTAGCATACCCGGGCTGGTGGGCCTTGGGTCCCACCGTTTCAACCGTGCTCTGTCTTGCGGCTGGCCGACATTACAGCGATTCGGTGTTCACCCGCTGGATGGAAGCTCGCCCCGTGCAATTGGTGGGCGATGTGTCTTATTCGCTCTATCTCTGGCACTGGCCGATCGTGGTGTTTGGACGGCAGCTCTGTCCAGACGGGTACGGAGCGCTTTCCGGTTCTATTGTGGTATCGCTGTCGTTGGCGATCGCAGTGCTCAGCAAGCGCTGGGTGGAGGATCTGTTCCGTCACAATCGCGTGCATGCCCAGCGGCCCTGGATGGTGCTCAATTGGGTCGCATTGGGCTCGCTGTTCGTTGCCGGGTTGGCTGGGCTGCTGACGTGGTCGGCGCAGGACAAGTCCGATGGCGGGCCGGCAAATTTCCCCGGCGCGGTTGCGATTTCCTTAGGCTACCTTGAAGACGGCAAAGGTGCGTTTACACCATCGTTAATAAACGTAGAAGGGGACGTGGCCGCCGCCTATAACCAGGGCTGCATACAGCAGGTAGAAAGCGCCGAGGTACTGCGTTGCACTTACGGAACGGATGATGCCGCAGTCAAGATTGCGCTGGTTGGCGATTCCCACGCGGTGCACTGGTTGCCGGCGTTCGAGGAGTTGGTGCGGAAATACGATCTACAAGTGCTTGGAATCACAAAGACCAGTTGTGCATTTTCCGACGTGGCCGTTTATCACGCCGGTCTCAAACGAGAGTACGCGGCTTGCGTCGCGTGGAGCAAAGCGGTGGTCGCTGAACTTTCACGAAGTAACATAAATTATGTGGTAGTCAGCCAGTCTGCCCAGCAAATTGTTCCATCTCATCTTGGCGATCCGCAGGCAGCAGTGGCACCGCTTGCAGTCGGCATGCTCCATCTTTGGCGGCAGTTGGAAGCGGCGGGTAAAACCGTCATTCCGATTCGTTCAACGCCAACGCAACCCACGGTTGTACCCCGCTGCGCTGCCAGCCATCAATGGCCATTCTCAGAGTGTACCGGAACGCAGGGCGAGGTTCTTTTTGACAGTGCGATCTCGTATGCCGCTCGCCAGGCTGGCAAGGTACCGCTGGATCTGACGAAGTATTTCTGTGTGTCGGGTCAGTGCCCGGCCGTCATTGGCGGCGTGTTTGTCTATCGAGATTCCCACCACATCACAGCAACCTACATGCGAACGCTTGCTCCGATGCTGTTGCGGCACTTGTCGATCAAGGGGATCAAGCCGAGGGCCCATGTAATTGACAGCGTGCCGCTACCAGACGTTGGCGATGTGGCGCTACTGCGCCCGTCACTACGCAAGGCAAAGTATGACCGCGGCGAGGGCTTCGCTGACAAATGTATTCGCATTTCAGGAGCGACTGTTGCTGAGTGTGACTATGGGCCGGCAACCGCACTGAGGCACGTTGTAGTGGTAGGAGATAGCATGGCTGCAAATCTGTTGCCGGCCTTGGTCGCAGTCGGCGCTAGCAAAGGCTGGAAGGTAACGGCGATGGTGAAGGACAGCTGCCTGTTCTCCCAAACGGCGGTCTACAACCGGCTTGCTGGGGGCGCTTTTGAAGATTGCCGGGCGTGGTCATTGGCAGTTCGTCAGCGCTTGAGCGAGATCCACCCCGATGCGGTGCTGGTTGCCCAGTCACCGAATTATCGCGTCGATGTCAATACATCGTTGGGCGCCAGCGAGGAGGTGCTGGCTGTGGGTGTGCTCGCCATGTGGAACGCGCTTGAGACGCTGAAGATTCCGGTCGTGGTGATGGATTATCTGCCGGTGATGAAAGGAGATGTTCCAGCTTGCCTGGCCGACGAATCCTCGCGTAAAGCCGGTTGTTTCGGGTATACGTCCGGGAGCCTGCGTAAGGGGGTGTTGACGCTTGCAGCCGAACAAAGTGGCAGGAAGTTGGTGAGTCTTACTGACCAGTTCTGTAATCGGCAGTATTGCCCGGCGGTCAAAGATGGGATCGTTGTGTATCGAGATTCCATGCAGCCAACGGCAACTTTTATGCGCAGTCTGGCCGCCGTCCTCGGCCTGCGACTGCAAGATGCGGTTGTCAGTCTTGCTGAACATTGATACCGAGCAGCTTTTCCTTGCCGCTGAATCGATACTTCAAACGCCACCATTTTCCGGCCGGTGTCACCCCCAGGAACAACCCGCCACTGCCGCATAGCTGCAAAGGTTTTGCGTCTACATTTGAGTGGAGTTAGTAAGTTTATAAAGAAATTGTAATTTAACTAATTTCAGTATGATTTTCTGACCATGGATCCGATACACAATCCCTTCGCTCCAGGAGCCGGCATGCCGCCTCCCGAACTAGCAGGCCGCGACGAACTCCGCGAACTTGTGCGTGTCGCCATCGAAAGAGTAAGGCTGGGACTCCCACCGAAAAGCATCTTAATGGTCGGGCTCCGAGGCGTGGGCAAAACAGTGTTGCTCGACCGCATGCGTGATGATGCCGAGGCTAGCGGCATCCAGACCGTGCGCATCGAAGCACCAGAAAGCCGCTCCCTGCCTGCGATCCTGGCGCCGCAGTTGCGGCAAGCCCTGTTGCGTTTGTCTCGCAATGAGCAGGCAAAAGAGCTGGCCAAGCGCGCGCTCCGCGGACTGGCCGGTTTCGCGCGCGCGCTCAAGATTAAATATCAAGACATTGAGGTGGGTATCGACTTCGAACCTGAACCAGGGCTCGCCGACAACGGCGACCTGGAGCACGACCTGCAGGCATTGCTGGAAGTAGTCGGCGCTGCGGCGCAGAAAGCGGGTAGCGCACTGGTCCTGTTCATTGATGAACTTCAGTACGTCGAGGAGGAGCAACTGGCAGCCCTCATCACTGCTTTGCATCGAACGGCACAACGGCGTATGCCGGTCGTTTTAGTGGGGGCGGGTCTGCCACAACTGAGAGGACAGATGGGGCGTGCGAAGTCCTACGCCGAGCGCCTATTCGATTTTCCAGAGATTGCGGCGCTGCCGGCGTCGGCAGCGCGGATTGCCATAGCAAAGCCAGCGCGCGAGCAAGGTGTGGAAGTGCTCGAAGAAGCCCTCGAGAAAATCTTGGAGCAGACGCACGGATACCCATATTTCCTGCAGGAATGGGGCAAGCACGCATGGGACGTCGCAGTAGAATCGCCGATTACTCGTAACGATGTGGAAGTGGCCTCGACGGCTGCGGTGGCAGCTCTCGATGAGAGCTTTTTTCGCGTACGCTTTGACCGTCTTACACCCTCGGAGAAGAAGTATCTTCGGGCGATGGCGGAACTCGGCGCAGGTCCCCATCGATCGGGTGATATCGCGGAAAAATTAGAGCGCAAAGTGACGTCGCTCGGCCCGACGCGCAATCAGCTCATTTCGAAGGGCATGATCTGGAGCCCAAATCACGGCGATACCGCTTTCACGGTGCCGCTGTTCGACGAATTCATGCGCCGAATCATGCCTGGCAACGACTGGAAGTTGTGAGCCCCGTTAGTCCGAGCCTCTAATTCAGCCCCAAATGAAATGCGTGGTCGCGTTTCTGCAGCTGACTGATTGTGGCCCACCGAGCGTGGTATTCGCTTGACGCTGCCTCGCTGCGGTTCGACAGAGCAGCATCGCTATCCGATCTTAATGCCCCTGCTACAGTTCACCTCGTGCAGAGGCCGCTCGATGGAAAAAGTAACAACTGTAGCAACTGTAGCAGTCCCATTAGATTCAGGAGAAGACGTGACCCTTGCGTAGACCAGGCCCTGCACTGCCACTGACAAGGTCGAGAGGGCAGAGCAGGCGACCAGCGCCATCGGCGCCTGCAAAAAGGGTCCGCGCCTGTCTGACCGCGTCGCCCGCACGGCGTCCAGGCCTTGTGTTCGATGGAGATCGTTGAAGTCGGACTCGCCGGCTACATGCCCAGCACCGAATGTCAGCACCGCGACCGTGCGCCAGTGCAGATTGCACCGAGAATTTCGATCCAGCTGCTGCAGGTGGACTTCGACCACAACATCCGCATCACGCGTGCCCGACTCGACCCGGGCGTAAGGCTGCGCACCCACATCCACACCGGCCATGTGTTTGCATGGACGCTATCCGGCACCTGGAAGTACATCGAATATGAGCTGAGCAGCTACGCCAATTCTTATCTGTACGAACCGGCCGGTTCGTCGCACACGCTGCTCGTCCCTGAAAACAGCAAGGTGCCTGCGGATGTCATCTTCATCGTCCATGGCTCCAATGTCGAGCTCGGGCCCGAGGGCGAATTCGAGGGCATCACCGACGCCGCGCAGATCGCTCGCGCCTACATGGATCAGACTCATCGAATGCGCTAACTTATAGACTTGGGGATGTCCCTGGGGAGGATGACCGATGGCTGATTCGGGCGCTAAGGATCCGGCCGCGCTGTGGCGCGAGATGGTGGGTCAGTGGGAGAAGACCGCCAACACGCTCGCCACGGGCTACATGGGCACTAACGAGTTCAGCCGCGAGGCGAACCGCGTGATGAGCGCCTCGCGGCATATCCAGAAAGGCATGCAGGAGGTCATGGGGCGTTACCTCGACGCGCTGAACCTGCCGACCAAGACCGACATTGACGGGTTGGGCGAACGCCTGCACGCGATCGAGGACGAACTCAGCCGCGTGAGTGCAGCAATCGAGAAGCTCGCGGGTTCGAGCGACGGTCCGGCTGGCGGCGTGCCGCGCGTCGCGCGCACCAAGCGCTTCGCACCGAAAGGGGAGCACAAGGCATGAACGCGACCAACGCCACTCCCGCATCTGTCAGCACCCGTATGCGCGAGGAGGTCGAGCGCGCCTTCCAGCGCACGGTCAAGGGGTTTGCCTTCCTCACCGCGCCCGAGCCGCCGGTCGGCCTCACGCCCAAGCACGTGCTGCACCACCGGGGCACGCAACGGGTCGTCCACTACCTACCGATGGCCGATGAGGTCTACCGTGTGCCCGTGCTGCTCATCGTCCCCCCTTCGAATCGCGGCTATGGAATGGACATGTTGCCCGGGCAGAGCCTCGTCGAGTTCCTGCTCAAAGCGGGCTTCGATGTCTACATGCTCGAGTATACCGAGCCGCGGCGGAGCGAGGCCCGACTGAGCTTCGACGACTACGTGCTGCGCTTCCTTGCGGATGCCGTGCAGCGGGTGCTCCGCGATTCCGGAGAAACACAGCTCTCCCTGCTGGGTTACTGCGCCGCCGGCGTGATGGCCGCGTGCTACGCTGCGCTTACGACGCAAGGACCGGTAGCCAATCTGGTGTGCCTGACGACACCCGCCGATTTCCATCAGATGGAGATGCACCGCAACCTCACCGACCCGCGATATTTCGACGTCGATCGCGCCATCGATGCGAACGGCATGGTGCCGGGCGAAGCATTCCTGCTCGGCGCGACCATGCTGCGCCCGGTGACACCCATCGCAGAGCGGATGCGGCTATGGGACAACATGTGGAACGACGAGTACGTAACCCAGTTCCGGCGCTTTGACGGCTGGGCCTCGGACACGCTGCCGCTGCCCGGCGCCTATATGCGCCAGCTCATCAAGGAACTGATGATCGAGAACCGGCTCTTGAGGGGCGAGTTCGTGCTCGGCGGCCGGCGCGTCGATCTCGGCGCCATTACCATTCCATTTCTGCACGTGGTCGCCGAACACGACCATCTGGTCCCGCGCGGCGCGTCGCAGCCGCTGATCGGCATGATCGGCTCTGCAGACAAGGAGGAGATCGTCCTGAAGGGCGGACACCTGAGCGTGGTCACGGGCCCGAACGCAAGGACGCGCCTGTGGCCCAAACTCGAGGCATGGCTGGGGGAACGATCAGCATGAATGGGGACACTTCGCGCAGATATCCGCGCAGCATCGAGCTCGGCAATGACGCATTTGAGCTGCGCTACATGGCACAGGGCGACGGCGCGGCGGTGGCCGCCTTCGCTGACGCGCTGCCACCACACGACCTGCTGTTCATGCGACGGGACATCACGCAACCGAAGGTGATATCCGCGTGGCTTCGCGGTATCGCCGCCGGCAAGATCACGACGCTGCTCGCCACCCGCAACGGACGTGTGAGCGGGTGCGTCGCGCTCATCCGCGACGAGCTGTCCTGGTCACCCCACGTCGGCGAGATGCGACTGGTGCTGGACCCCGCGGTACGCGGGCGTGGACTTGGCCGGGCGCTTGCCGACGAATGCTTCGCCATTGCCCTGAGCCTGGGTATCGAGAAGATTGTCGCTCACATGACGGTCGATCAGCAGGCCGCCATCGCGGTGTTCGAGGAACTCGGGTTCCGCCCCGAGGCGATGTTGAGCGAACACGTCCGCGACCGTCAGGGCGTCAAGCACGACGTCGCCATCCTGAGCCAGGACGTCAACCGCTTGCTGGCGCGACTTGAAACCTTCGGCCTTCACGCACCCGGCTAACAGGCGCGCCGCCGATCACGTTCCGGACTTTTTGCGCGGACCGCCGCCGCGCTTGCGGTAGATCTTGCGCACATCGTGATCGGTATGGTGATCCAGGATGACATCGAGGGTCCGTCCGATTTTGGTCGCGATACGAATCTGCTCGAGTCGCGGCCAAGTCGCTCGCCGACCTTCCTGGTAGAGCTCGTCGATCTCGCTGGCCTTGAGATGGCCGAGCACCTTGCGCGGATCGACCAGGCGGAACGACGGAGCAATGTTGATGTCGCCGGTGTACTCCTGCGCGTACAGCGAATAGAACATGTTCAAACGTTGACCGACGTTGGGCCATGGGCCCAGATAGCGGCGCGAGAACTGCTCACCAGCACGCAACCATTCCCGGCTCGCGTGCCGCCACACGTCTTTCACGGCTTTCGGCCCCGGCCACAGTTCGTCGCTCTTGAGTAGCAGCAGCGAGAAAGGATTGGCCTGGCTGACGATGTAGTGGTTCACGCCGTAGAGCCGCGCCAGCCGCTTGGCCGGCAGATCGTCCGTGACCGCGCCGTCGACCCAGCTCTTGTCGGGCAAATAGGGTTGTGGCTCGCCATGTACGTTCTTCGCGCTCAGCTTCTGCGGATCGAGCACGCCTGGCGCGGCGCAGGACGCGAGAACGGCCGAGCGGACGTAGACATTAGGCGACGTCGTCGCGTTCATCAGCCGCGAAGCCTGGTGCTTCTCGACGGACGCGATCGTGATGTTGATCATGCGGCCGGTCTTCTCCAGCGCCTCCTGGAAGGTGAGATCCGCCACCAGCAGATCGACCAGTTGGTAGACTTCCGCCGCCTTGATCTGTGGTCTGCGGAAGCGCCAATTCGGCGTGCCGAAAATCTGCTTGCATACGGGTGCGAGCGCGCCAGATGCAAAGAATGCGTGCAGCTCGTCGTCGTCGTTAGTGCCGAGCACCCCCGCGATCAGAGCGCCTCCGCTCGATCCCGAGACCACGGTCGGCAGGAGATTCTCGTCCATCAGGGTTTTCACGACGCCGGCATGAAAATGGAGCAAGGATCCCGCCCCGCTCAGCATCAGCGCCGAGCGCCCGAAGCAATGGCTTGCGCGCTCGAAAAAATCGAGCTTGTCCTGCCAGGCGATAGCGCTCTCGGGTAGCGAAGAAACATGCTTGAGGCTATCTATCAGCTCGTCGACGTAGTCGGCGATGAGCTGCTTGGTGCCGAAGCGCGCCGCCTCGTACAGGCTGCTCTGGCCGATACCGCTCATATTGCCGTGTAAGCCCTCGTTCAGAACGAACAACAGGCCTATGTCGTCGCCGCGCGCGCGCAGATCGCGCAGTTCCTGCAGCCGCCGGCCGATGTCGGCGTAGTCGTAGTCGTCACTCTCTTCGGTCTGTTTCCACGCGTCCATGCCCGACACTCGGTCGTGCTCGCGCGCGGCTTGTTGCCACTCCTCGTAGCGCGAAGCCTGGGCCAGGCGGCCTTCGAGATCGTCGAGGGTTTGGTCGGTCCGTGCGCGAGGTGCTTTGGATTTCAATGGGGCGGTCCTCCGAAGATAAGTCGAATGCGCAGCCATTGAATGGCGGCGAAGCCCTCAAGGTCAAGCCTGCCGGCAACCACTCTATCGGTGGCGAAAACGAACCACATCGGAGGCAGCGACGCGACGCAAATTATCGTCTAGTATTTTCCCCAGGCGTTCAGCCACCGACGTCATCAACCAGCTACACAAGGAGAATCTCAGCCCGCGCCGGGCAATCACCGTCGCCGACTTCGAGCGCGACTGGCGCGCGCTGGGGCGCAGGCATAACACCTTAGGTCGTTTTACGAGGGGGAGGTTTGGAAATGTCGCAACAATTCGACGTCGTCGTGATCGGCGCAGGCGTGTCAGGTCTTTACGCATTACATAAGCTGCGCGAATGCGGGCTCTCGACGCGCGTTATCGACGCTGGATCCGACGTAGGTGGCACCTGGTACTGGAATCGCTATCCGGGCGCGCGCTTCGATTCGGAGTCCTACACCTATCAGTACTCTTTCTCGCGCGAACTGATCGAGGAATGGAACTGGAGCGAGCATTTCGCCGCCCAGCCCGAGATTGAGCGCTACCTGCAACACGTCGCGGACAAGTTTGATCTGCGACGGGACATCACGTTCAACGCACGCGTGGAGTCGGTGATCTTCGACGAGACCGACAAACTGTGGAATATCGTCACGGATTCCGGGCTCCATGTGCGCGCGCGCAACGTGATGGCCGCTACCGGGTTCATGTCGGCGCACCAATACCCGGACATCCCCGGTATGGACACCTTCAAAGGCGTCGCGGTCCACACCGCGCGCTGGCCGCGCGAAGGGCTCGATCTGCGCGGCAAGCGGGTCGGCGTGATCGGCACCGGCGCCACGGCCGTGCAGGTCATTCAGACCATTGCCCCCGAGGTCGGACACCTCACGCTGTTCCAACGCACCCCGAACTGGTGCGTGCCCTTGAGGAACCGGCCCATCGATGCGGACACGCAACGCGATCTCAAGGCGCGCGCGGAGCAGATCTTCGCGCACTGCCGGGAGACCTACGCCGGCTTCATCCATAAGGCCGATGAGCGCATGGGGGCCAACCTGTCCAAGGAACAACGCTGGGAGCACTACCAGACCTTGTACGATCGCGGCGGGTTCGCGCTGTGGCTCTCGAACTTCAGCGACGCGTTCACCGACCGCGCGATCGCTGAGGACGTCAGCGCATTCCTCGCCGAGAAGATCCGGCAACGCGTGCGCGACCCCCAACTCGCCGCGAAGCTGATCCCGACCGATCATCTCTACGGTACCAAACGCCCACCCGGCGAGAAGGACTACTACGAGATCTTCAACCTCGACCACGTCGAGCACGTCGACCTGCGCGACACGCCGATAGAGCACGTCACGGCAAAGGGCATCGAGACCCAGCTCCACGGTGGGTCATCCCGACTCCACGAGCTTGACGTCATCGTTTACGCGACCGGCTTCCGCGCCATGACCGGCGAACTGCTGCGCATGAACATCGTCGGCGAGAACGGCCTGTCGCTGGAGGAGAAGTGGGAATGCGGCCCCAAGACCCACCTCGGCGTGCAGTTCGCGGGCTTCCCGAATTTTTTCGCGGTGCTCGGTCCGCACAATCCCGCCGCGTTCTGCAACATCACGCGCTGCGCTGAAAGCAACGTCGACTGGATCATCAACTGCATCCGTTACGTCGAGGAACGCGGTTGCACCACCATTCAACCAAGTGTGGAGTCCGAAGAGACCTGGACGCAGCGCTGTTACGATTCGGCCAAGGGCATGCTGTTCGCCGACGTCAAGAACTCGTGGTTCTTCGGTTATCACAACCGTGGCGGCGAACAGGGCCGCTTCCTGGTCTTCACCGAGGGCGTGCCGGCGTACGACCGGATATTCTCGGAAACCGCGCGGAGCGGCTACGAGGGCTTCGAGATTCGCTGAAGGGCTGGCAACTGACTGCGCCACATCGCGCAGTTTGACTGTCGGAGACGCGCGGTTGGATCGAGGATGGTGTGGTTACACACCGGCAGGCGACGCTCTAGGCCGGCTTTGGACGCGAGGAATGGCCAGCCGGGGATGGCGTCGGGCCGGCGGCAAGCGCAAATAATTTGCGCAGGTCCAAGCTGTACGGAGCCATAATCCTTAGGGCGGCGCAGCCCGCAAAATTGGCAGGTGGCTGAAGTCCATGGAACCTACCCGGTATAGCCGGACCGCCGAAGCGGCGGCATTTCTGCGCGCCTTGCACCGCCACGTCGATGCGCGGCCCTGGGTGTTCGAAGACGGTGCCGTGGAGGTGTTGCTATCGGCGCCGAGTCAACATTACATGCGACGGCTCGATGCCCTCGCGCACTCGTGGATGGCGGTCTGGCGCCGCCGCCGCAGCGGCTTGGCTTCGATGCGCGCCCAGATTGTCGTGCGTGCCCGCTTTACCGAAGACGCACTTTTCGCCCACGGACCGCGGCAATATCTGGTACTCGCCGCCGGGCTCGACACGTTTGCGCTGCGTTACGCCAGCGCCGGAGTTCAGGTATTCGAGGTCGACCACCCCGCGACTCAGGCCTGGAAGCGTGACCGGATTGTGTCGCTGCCAGCATGCCTGTGCTTCGTGCCGGTGGACTTCGAACGCGACACCGCAGCGGGCGCGCTCGCGGCCACCTCATTCGACACCAGCTTGCCGACATTCGTATCGTGGCTGGGCACCACCTACTATCTTACCCGCGCTGCTATTGTTCAGACGCTGCGCGATGTGCGCGAGCGCACCCCTGCCGGGACACGGCTGGTGCTCGACTACTGGAGCGAGGCGCCTGAGTTCGATGCTCGCGCAAGCCTGCTACTGGCAGGCACCCGCTTCGCGACCGCTTATCAGGGCGAGCCGATCCGCTCTTTGTTCGCGGTCGCGGACATGCATGCACTGGCCGAAGACAACGGTTGGCGAGTGCGCGAGCATCTCGCGCCAGCCGCGCAGAATGCGCGTTATCTGACCCGGCGTAACGATGGCCTCGCCGTGCCGAGCTTTGCCTATCTCATGGAGCTCGTGCACTGATTGTCGCCTGTTGGCGAAAGCCAAAGCTGGGCATCGGGTAAGTCCAGTGGGTGTACTTGACTACCATCGCTCGGCAATAGCGCCGCAGCCGCCAGCGGGCTTTGCGCCGCCGATCTCATGCTTACCGAGGACTTGCCATGCTGCAGCTTTCCGGCCTTGATACTGCATTTCTCAACATGGAAACCAATACTACCTTCGGCCATGTGGCAACGCTCATGTTGTTCGATGGTGCGGGCTTCCGCGACAGCAATCCCTATGCAGCGATCCGCAGCCATTTTCAGTCCTGCGCCCGCCGGCTACCGCCGCTGTATCGACGGCTTGTCGAAGTGCCGTTCGGACTCGATCGCCCCTATTGGATCGACGAGGGCGAAGTGGATATCGACTTCCACGTCCGCCACATCGGGGTGCCGCCACCGGGTAATACGGCGCAACTCGCCGAGCTGATCGCACACCTGGTCGAGCGTCCACTCGATCGCAATCGGCCATTGTGGGATTTACACGTCATCGAGGGGCTCGAGTCAAACGAGATCGCCTTATTGTTCAAGACCCATCATGCCGCCGCCGATGGCGCGTCGAGTATGGTCATGTTCAGCGACATATTCAGTAGTAGTCGGGATCCCGTGCCACCCGCGGCTGCCGCACAGCGAACTGTCGAAGACATGCCGGAGGCCTGGGAACTGCTGGCACGCGCCTATGGGTCGATGCTGCGCCACCCCTTGCGCGGCCTGGGTATGCAGATGCGCGCCCTGCGTACTGTCTTGGGCAGTGGAGTGGGTGGGCAGAGCGCCGGAAGTGGAGATGCGCGCTTGTCGCGCTGGCTGTCGGGTGCAGCGATCGACAACCTGGCCAACGCGGTGATGGTCGCACCGCGCACACCATTCAATGCCACGGTCTCTTCGCATCGGCGCATGGCGTTCACGCCCGTTGCGCTGGAGCGCCTGAAGAACATCAAGCAGGCCGCCGAGTCGACGCTCAACGATGTCGTGATGAGCGTTTGCGCGGGCGCGTTGCGCCGCTATCTGCTACGCAAGGGCGCATTGCCGGAGCAGCCCCTAATTGCGATGGTGCCGGTTTCAGTGCGCACCGGCGAGGAAGAAGAACTGTATAGCAACCACGTCTCGTCGATACTCAGTGAACTGGCCACCGACACGCCGGATCCACGGGCGCGACTGAACCGGATCCGCAGCTCGATGCAAAACGCCAAGGAGATCCACAATGCTATCCCTGCCAGTCTGTTGCAGGATTTCAGCAAGTTTGCCGCGCCGGCGGTCGCCGCCCAGGCCGCGCGCACCGTGGCGCGTCTGCGTCTGGCCGATCAGGTCGCCCCGATCAGTAATGTAGTGATTTCGAACGTGCCGGGTTCTCGCGAAACACTCTATCTGGCCGGCGCCGAGCTCACGGCGCTGGTGCCGGTGTCGACGGTGAGCGACGGCATGGGTTTGAACATGACGGTCATCAGTTACCGCGAACGCGTGGTGTTCGGCTATGTCGCCTGCCGCGATTTGGTGCCGGATCTGTGGGACTTGATCGACGACACTCGAGCGGCAGTCGACGAGCTGGCCGAGGCCTACCGCGTCTGAGCGCGAAATGTGCCGCGAGCGGCGCAGTGCCGGTAGGGTCTGCGCTATCTGCGCGTCGCGGTTTCGGCGGCGAATCGCGCCGACGCTCGAGATCGTCTGCCACCTGGGACAGAGGCGCTCAGCAAGCTGTGATGGCGGGAGGGGCACCAAAAAATTCAGCCAAGATATTGTAATTGCTTTGAATTCGTTGGCTGAGGATGCATAGATACCCCGAAATTTACCCCCGAGCCAATGCCCACCGCGATGGGCGCCGCCGCTGCTTCGGCGCGGGTGCCAAGCCGCGTCGCACAGGGGTATTGCGATCAGCTTGCACTATATCCTCGGGGCGGTCTGTTGGCTGAGGTTATCCAACTCATTGCTTGAGACCCAACCAGTGGAATGCCCCAAGTGGTTTCAGCTACCCGAAGCCGATGTTTGCAATGCAAAAGACTGGAATTGACATATCAGCGCCTTAAGGAACATTTACCGCATGGGAGTGTCTATTTTCGTGTAAAGTTACTTCAGATCGCTCCGATAAGAGAGCTTGGCAACACCGGTAAATGTAGCTAAGGAGGCTAGGCATGACCACCGCAGCACTTGGGACGTGGCGAAATCCTCCGCTCGCCTATGTGGTGGCAGAACTCATCATCTCGCCGTACTACTCAATGTCTGCGACCATTCCTCGCCTGCAGGATTCTTTGCGTAGTGCGTACCCTCGTACAATTGAAGGCCAAGAGATTGTAATTGACGGCGCTGGCCCGCCATCGCCACATCCACTATGGCAGCTAATGAGTGAGGACCAGGGAAGGGCAGTTCAACTCGGGATTCGAGCGCTCTCCCTACACGCGACAATCTATGTGGACTCGCGAGACTTCC
>JANMJF010000605.1:0-6000 GCA_031371245.1 Pseudomonadota bacterium
ACGGCCGTCGATGGTGGAGATGATCAACTTGCCCTTGTAATAGGCCGGGCCGCGATTGGAGTCCCACATGATGCGCAGGCGATCGCCGGCATGTTCGATGGTCTTCGGATCGTATTCCCACAGCAGCTTGCCGGTGCGGGCGTCGACCGCGCGCGCGACGCTGAACGAGCCGGTGAAATACAGCACGCCATCGACAACCAAGGGCGTCGCGGTCAGCGAGCGATCGGTGGGCAATTCCATCACCCATTCCACACCGAGGCGTTTAACCGTGTCGGTATTGATCTGCGTCAGCGGACTGTAGCGCTGCTCGGAAAAATTGCGCCCGTAGGCGGGCCAGTTGGTGCCGTCGCCGTCGACACTCAGCAATTTGTCATCGACCACCGTGTCGACTGCTTGCGCGTTCAGCGCGGCGGCCAGCAACATTGCCCCCCACGCTCTATGGATCAAGGCCATCGTGTGTTCTCCCCTCAAGATATTGTTGTTGGATTTCAGTCTGCTTACGCGAATCAGCGCTTGCTGCTGCTCGCCACGCCCCTACTATAGAACGAGGCTGTGGGCGACCGTGCACCTGGAATGATGCCCGGTTGGCACACGCCGCCGGCTACGCCACCTTTTCTCCCTATTCCCCAGGACACGCCAGCACCGTCTGAGCGACGGCCCGGATCACCGGAGGCGGTGATATGATTGCGCCGCCCAGACAATGTGCGCCCGGTGCCTAGCGCCTGGTGCCCTGACCGACAATGACGTTCTAGAAAATCGCGATAACCCGCATGTTCACCATCGACCTTTGTGTGCCGGCTCCTTGCTCATGAAGCGCGCTTTTGCGCGTATCTACGAGGGCCTGGTCATCGAGCGCCCAGCATTGGCGCTGATCGGGTTGCTGGTGCTGCTCGCCGCAGTGGCAACCGGGGTGCCGAAATTCCGTCTCGACGCTTCCGCCGATTCCTTGCTGCTCGAAAGCGACCCCGACCTCAAACAATTTCGCGATCTGGCCAAGCGTTATGGCACGCGCGATTTCCTGTTCATGACGGTGACGCCCAACCAGGCCTTGCTGGGCAAGGACAGCTTGTCGCTGATCCGCGCCCTGCGCGACGAGCTCAAGGCCTTGCCGACGGTCGAATCGGTGACCACCGTCCTGGATGTGCCGCTGGTCAAAAACGTCAGTGGTGGCTTGACCAAGGTGGTGTCGAATTACCGCACCGTCAACGCGCCGGACCTCGATCCCGTCAAGGCTTTGGACGAGCTGACCCATAGTCCGCTGTACCGCAATATGGTGGTGAGCGCCGATGGCAAGACCACCGCTATCCGCGTCACGCTCAAGCCGCCGCCGGATAATTTCGCCGACCTGCAATACGAACGTGGCGAACTGCTGTATCGCCGCGCCCAGGGTCACGCGACGGCCACCGAGCGTGCCCGTCTGGCTGAAATCGAACCGCGCTACCAGGTCTTGAAGGACGGCGTCGACGCCGCCAACCACGCCACCGTCGAACAATTGCGCGAGGTGATGCGCAGCCACAGCCACGCCGCCGAACTACATCTCGGCGGCGTGGCGATGATCGCCGACGATATGATCGGCTACGTGCGCAACGACATCGTGGTCTTCGGCACGGCCTCCTTCCTGCTTGCGATTGGCATGCTGGGCTACATTTTTCGCGAGGTCCGCTGGGTGATCATTCCGGTGCTGAACTGCGCCTTCATCACCATCGGCATTCTCGGCGTGCTCGGCCTGGTCGGCTGGAAACTGACCGTCATCTCGTCGAACTTCCTGGCGCTGACCCTCATTCTCGCCATCTCGATCAACATCCATCTGATCGTGCGCTACCGCGAGCTTTATCGCGAACGGCCGGACTTGAGCCATAGAGACAGGGTGCGCCAGGTCTGTCGTGACATGGCGAGCCCCTGCATGTACACCTCGGTAACCTCGATCATCGGCTTCGGCTCGCTGCTGTCGAGTGATATCCGCCCCATCGCTGACTTCGGCGCGATGATGAGCTTGAGTCTGGTGCTGGTGTACTTCGTGGTGTTCACGCTCATTCCGGCCCTGATGATCCTCCTGCCGGATCGTGAACCACGCGTCGACGATGACGGCCAGTCGGGTTTCACGGTGTTTCTCGCGCGTGTTACCGACAAACATGGCTTCGGCGTGATGGTCGCGACTCTGGTGATCGTGGTGCTGAGCGCGATGGGCATTGCCAAGCTCGAAGTCGAGAACAGCTTCATCAATTATTTCCGCAAGCACACCGAGATTTATCAAGGACTGAAGCGCGTCGATCAAACCCTGGGCGGCACCACGCCGCTTGAGATCGTGCTGAAATTCCCGTCCACCGAAGTCAAGAAGAGCGCTGGTGGCAGCGAGCTCGATGCCGAAATGTTCGGCGACGATGCCGGCCAGAAGTCCGACACCTGGTTCACCGCCGACAAGATCGCGCGCATCAAAAAGGTCCACGACTACGTCGCCGCTGTGCCGGGTGTCGGCACGGTGATGTCACTCGCCTCGATCGTGCGCGTGGCCGAGGATCTGAACAAAGGCCGTGAGTTCGATCCCTTTGAGCTCAACGTCATTTACAAGCGCCTGCCGGCCAATCTGCGCGACGAGTTGCTGACGCCCTATATCAACATCGACGCCGACGAGGCGCGCATTTCACTGCGCATTCTTGACTCGACGCCCAATCTGCGTCGTCAGGCGCTACTGCAAAAAATCAACGAAGGTTTGGCCAAGGATCTCGGTTTGAAACCCGAGGAATACGCGGTCAGCGGCCTGCTGGTGCTCTACAACAACATGCTGCAGAGCCTCTACAGTTCCCAGATCACCTCCATCGGCTCTGCCATGCTGGGCGTATTCCTGACCCTGTGGTTCCTGTTCCGCAATCTGCGCGCGGCTTTCATCGGCATCGTGCCGAACATGGTCGCGGCCGGCGCGGTGCTCGGTTATATGGGTTGGACGGGTGTGCCGCTCGACATGATGACCATCATGGTCGCGGCCTTGACCATGGGTATCGCGGTGGAAGACTGCATCCACTACGTGTACCGCTATCGCATGGAGTTCTATCGCTTGGGCGACGGCCTGACGACCATGTACCACTGCCATGGCAATATCGCGCGCGCCGGTTTCTACACCACGCTGGTGGTGTGTGTGGGATTTTCGATCCTGATGTTGTCGAACTTCACGCCCAGCATTCTTTTCGGTCTGTTGACCACCATCGCCAATGGTATCGCCATCCTGGCCGCATTGACCTTGATGCCCAAACTGCTGTTGATGTGGAAACCTTTCAAGTTGCCGGTCAAGGCCGCGACCTGAAAGCAAGACTGCCCTCAGGCGTCGCCGCGCTCGGCGCCGAGCATCACCGCCGCCATCACGCACGGCGCATCGGAGCGATTCTGCCAGCGATGGCGCGTGCCATTCTGCACCACGCAGTCGCCGGCCTTGAGCAAACGCTGCTGCCCATCATCGAGCTCCAGCCACACTTCTCCCGACAAGATGATCACGTAATCCACGGTGTCAGTGGTGTGCATGCCGTGCGCGTCCTGCTCGTGGGCGTGACCTAAGCCCGGCACCTTGGCGTTGTATTCGGCGCGCAGCGTCTGCGGGTCAGCATTACGCGCTTGATCCTGGCGCGAGGGCCAGGTCGCGAAGATGAAGCGTGTGCCGGGTGTGGCCGGCAGATAGGTGTCGATACGCAGAGACGGATCGCCCTGCGCCGGTAAGCACGGCGTGCCGGCCGTCGCCCACAGCGTATTCAATTCCCAGCCTGGCCGAGCATCGAGGGTGATGCGATTCGGCGCCTCGCCATCGGCGATGAAGACTGATTTTCCGTCGGCGTCGTGGCCAGTGACGATGCGTCGCATGAAGGGTTCCCGAGGTTTTACGTGAGGCAGATTCTACGTCGCGGCTCGACCAGCGCGACCCGCCAGGGCGAAAGACTGGACCGTGTGCGTCATCACTGCTAACTTAACTCGGAGTTAGTTAGTCTTAGTTAAAGCGATGGCCCTATACAGCACCAGTGTCGAGTACGGCCTGCATTGTCTCTTGCTGCTCTGCCCACCCGCTACCCACGCCAGCAGCCAGGACCTCGCACAATTCCTGGGCGTCTCTTCAGCCTATGTCGCCAAACTTTTCGCCACCCTCAAACGCGCCGAGCTGGTGGTGGCCTTTGAAGGCGCGGGCGGCGGCTATCGTCTATCGCGGCCGGCTGCGGAGATTTCCGTGCTCGATGTCGTGCAGGCTCTGGAAGGCGACAAGCCGCTGTTCCAGTGCAACGAGATCCGTGGCAAGTGCGCGGTGTTCGGCGGCCAGCCGCCGGCCTGGGCCAACCAAGGCCGGTGCAGCATCCACGCCGTGATGATCGAGGCCGAGCAAAAAATGCGGCAGGTATTGGCCGGACACACGCTCGCCGAGCTCGCCGCGCGCGTCGAGAGCAAAGCGCCCAAGGCTTTCCCCCGCGAAGTGGCCGCCTGGTTCGGCGCACGCAAGGCTGGCCGCAGCCGCAGAATCAACCCAGGAGAGAAGTAATGCAGAAACTCGTAATCGTCGGTGGTGGCTTCGCCGGTATGTGGGCGGCCCTGGTCGCGGCGCGTGAAGCGGCCGTGGCCGACACCCCGCTTGCTATCACCCTCATTGCACCAGACGACCATCTCACCGTGCGACCACGGCTGTATGAACCCTTCACGCCGGCCATGCGCGCGCCACTGCTGCCGGTCTTCGGGCCGTTAGGCATAGAAATGCGCCTTGCCACGGTCACCGCCATCGACAGCGTCGCTCGCAGCGTCCAGGCCGAGGACACCCATGGCATGGGCCACAGCCTGCCTTACGATAGCCTGGTGCTCGCCGCCGGCAGTGTGCAGCGGCCATTGAACGTGCCCGGTGCGCGCGAACATGCCTTGAATGTGGACACCTTTGCCGGCTCGGCCGCGCTGTCTGCCCATCTCGATCGCGTACTGGCCGCGCCCGAAGCCGATGGTCGTCTGACTTTCGTCGTGATTGGCGGTGGCTTCTCGGGCATCGAACTGGCCGCCGAAATGCGTAATCACTTGCGACAAAAGGGACACGAGGCAGCGGCCCAAGCGGCCCGCGTGCTGCTCATTGAACGAGAGGCAGTGGTCGGCCCTGATCTCGGCGAATTGCCGCGCCCGCATATCGAAACCGCCTTGGCCACCTGTGGTGTGGAGACCCGACTCGGCACCAGCGTGAGTGCCATCGAAGCCAATGCCGTCACGCTCAGCAGCGGCGAACGTATCGCCACTGCGACGGTGGTCATCACTACCGGTCTCGGTGCCCATCCGCTGGCCGCAACGCTCGGCGCTGAGCACGACGGCCAGGGTCGCGTGGTGGTCGATGCCGCATTGCGCGTGCGTGGCGCGCAAGCGGTATTCGCCGCCGGCGATGTAGCCCGTGCCCAGGTCGACGACAGTCACGTGGCCTTGATGTCCTGCCAACACGCGGTCCGGATGGGCATGCATGCCGGTTACAACGCCGCACGCGAGTTACTTGGCCTTAGCCCACGCGATTACACCCAACCGAACTATGTGACTTGTCTAGACCTCGGCGATTTCGGCGCGCTGCTCACGAGCGGTTGGGAGCGTAAGACTGAACGGGTCGGCAGCGAGGTCAAGGCGTTCAAAAAAATGATCAACACGCAGTGGATTTATCCGCCCAGTGGCGATCGTGCCGCGCTGCTGGCGGCCGCTGACATCGACGCCCCCTGGCCGCCTGCGGTCTGAGTCCCTCGCTCGTCTCCTTCGATAAACCACCGGCAAAAAAAAGGCGCCCCACGCGGGGCGCCGTTCGAGTCTCTCAACTGACTAGCTTGGCAAGCTCAAGCGGTGGCGGTCTTCGCCAATGCATCGGCCTGCCAGCCGCCCAGCGCGCGGTCGCGCACCGTGTCGGAATCGTCCATGTGCGAGTCCATCACGAACTTCGGTTTGAACACTCGTATCCACAGTGGGATGAGGGTGATGGCACCGATCATGTTGCTGGTCAGCAGCAGGCATAGCAGCAGGGCC
>JANMJF010000611.1:0-4666 GCA_031371245.1 Pseudomonadota bacterium
CATCGATTCGTCGGCGTCGGCGCTCACCCAGCTGCAGCGTCATCTCGACATCAATCAGCTGCCGGCCGAGCGCTGCACCTTGATCGAAGACGATGTGTTCAAACATCTGCGCAAGCTGCGCGACGGGCGCAGCAGCTTCGATCTGATCGTGCTCGACCCACCCAAGTTCGCACCCACCGCCGCCACCGCCGAACGCGCGGCGCGCGGCTACAAGGACATCAATCTGCTGGCTTTGAAGCTGCTGCGGCCGGGCGGTGTGCTCGCGACTTTTTCGTGCTCGGGGGGCGTCAATGCCGATCTATTCCGCAAAATAGTTGCCGGCGCAGCCCTCGACGCTAGTGTCGACGCGCAACTGTTGCGACAACTGCACGCCACCCCTGATCACCCCATTGCGCTGGCTTTTCCCGAAGGTGAGTACCTGAAGGGCCTATTGCTGCGCGTGGCTTGAGCAGCGCGTAGCCGCACTACAATTCAGGACCGACCGAGGGAAGCTCACCATGAACTATCAAACCATTGAGATTAGTAAAGAAGGTGCCATCGACTGGCTGAGCTTGAACCGCCCCGACCAGCTCAATGCTATAAATCCGCAGATGTGCGAAGAGCTGCAGGACTATTTCGGCGGCCTGCAATTCAATCACCAGGTGCGGGTGGTGATATTGCGCGGCGCGGGCCGCGGATTGTGCGCGGGCTACGACTTGAACGCGGCCGAGGGCGTCAGTGGTGGCCCAGTCATCGGCATGCGCTTCCAGCGCCAGGTGGCCGAGGTCTATCTGCGCATGCGGCGCTGCCCGCAGCCCATCGTCTGTCTCGGCCACGGGCCGGCCACCGGCGGCGGCTTTGCCTTTCTGCTGGCCTCCGATGTGCGCGTGGTGACGCCCGACGTAAAAATGAATGTCGCGATGGTCAAGGTCGGCCTGACCGGTTGTGACGTCGGTATCAGCTATTTCTTGCCGCGCGCGGTCGGGCAATCGGTCGCCGCCGAGTTGATGATGACTGGCCGCATGATTGCCGCCGATCGCGCCGAGCGCCTCGGACTGGTGTCGGCGGTGGTCCTCCGCGAAGAGCTGGAAGCGACCGGACGTGGCATTGCGCAGGACATGCTTAAGACCTCACCGCTGGGTCTGCGTCTGACTAAGGAAGGCCTCAATCTGTCGGTCGACGCACCCAGTCTCGACGCCGCCATTGCCCTGGAAGATCGCGGTCAGATTCTGTGTGCGAGCGCCGGATTCTTCGAAGAAGGGATCTCGGCATTCATGGAAAAGCGGCCGGCGAGTTTCGCGGATTAACAATCGCTCATACATTGTGGCGCCGCCAATGTCGATGACATCACCCGCGACCACGCTAAGGACCCTGGTCAGAATTATCTCGTCAACACCGAGGGTGTTCCTGAGTGGTTGCAGCAAGGCGCGATTCGCGGGCAATAGCGGGCTATTGCCAAGAATAGCAACGCAGCGGCAGCCACTCAGGAACAGCCGAATGTAGAGATAATTTTGACCAGGGTCCTAAGGACCCTGCTGTAGCCCGGCGCCAGTCGCCTTGTCAGCGCGGGTCACGGCGGGAATACTGGCGTGCATGCAAAGCTTCAATCTGACCAATCACTTCCTGATCGCAATGCCGCAGCTTGAGGATCCGAATTTTGCCCGTTCGGTCACCTACATCTGTGCGCACAACGAGGACGGCGCGATGGGCATCGTCGTCAACCGCGCGCTGGATATGACCTTGGGCGACGTGCTGAGCCAGGTGGATGTGACGGCGAACATCGCCGCGATTGCCGAGCGGCAGGTCTATCTCGGCGGGCCCGTCCATACCGACCGTGGCTTCGTGCTGCATCGGCCAGCGCAGGCCTGGCAATCCAGCATCACCGTCACGCCGGAGGTCGCGTTGTGCACCTCGCGCGACATTCTGGAAGCGATCGCGCGCGGCGCAGGTCCGCGCGATGCGTTGGTGGCACTCGGTTATGCGGGTTGGAGCGCGGGCCAACTCGAAGCTGAAATCGCGCAGAACGCCTGGCTGTCGGGCCCGGCTGATCTCGACATCGTGTTCAAGGTCCCGGCCGAACAACGCTGGCAACGGGCGGCCGCCCTGCTCGGGGTCGATCTCCATTACATCTCCCACGACGTCGGCCACGCTTGAACGGCCAGACCGTGATGGGCTTCGACTACGGCGAACGCCGCATTGGTGTGGCGGTCGGCCAGACCATTACCCGCACCGCCCAGGCATTGGTCACGCTGAATGTGCGCAATGGCCAGATCGATTGGCCGGCGATTGCGCACTTGATCGCCGCATGGCAACCCACCCAGCTGGTCCTCGGCCTGCCCGCCAACGACGATGGTCAGGCCCATCGGAATGCCGAGCCCATTGCACGCTTCGCGCGCCGTCTGACCGGCCGCTTCCAACTGCCGGTCGCGTTTGTCGATGAACGTTTGTCGTCGTATGCTGCGGCCGAGGACCCCGCAGCTCGGCGTATTGGGCGCGACGCAGCAGCAGCGCGTCTCATCCTTGAAACATGGCTGGCCGGGTGCTGACGAGCGCCGCAGGGTGCGGCGGGTGTGGCCCGCTGGCGCATTCCCCACAGTCCTAATGCAATCTGATCTGGCGGCGCCGGCCGCGACCCTGAACGCTATGCACGAACTCGAACAATTCGACGTCGACGCCCTGATCGCCGATATCGCCGCGCGCCTGAAAATACGCATCCAGGAGCAGAGCCTGGACCAGCCCGCCCTGGTCGGGATCCGCACCGGCGGTGTGTGGCTCGCGCAAAGACTACAGAAAAAACTCAAGCTGCCGGGGCCGATCGGCGAACTCAATATCGCCTTCTACCGCGACGACTTCAGTCGTATCGGCATGCATCCGACCGTCGAGCCCTCGCAGCTGCCCTTCGACGTCAACGATCGCCACTTGCTGCTGGTCGACGACATCCTCTACACCGGCCGCACCATACGCGCGGCGATGAACGAGATCTTCGACTACGGGCGGCCGCGTTCGATCAATCTGGTCGTGCTCATCGATCGCGGTGGGCGCGAACTGCCCATCGACGCCAACGTCTACGGCGCGCGCACCACCCTCGCGCCGGGACAGCATGTTAAACTGCTTGGACCCGATCCCCTGCGACTCGAAATTGGCGCGACTAAGTCATGACCAGCGACGGCTACCGCCTGCCCGGTGCACCTAGGGTCGATAAGACTCGCGAGCGCGCCGGCGTCGTTCGGCACTGATGGCGAACGACAACATTCAACTCGATAGTCAGGGGCGCTTGAAGCATTTTCTGACCATAGAGCACCTGCCCAAGAGTCTGCTCACCGCCATTCTCGATAACGCTGAACGTTTCACCGTCGTGGGCGACCGCGCGGTGAAAAAAGTCCCGCTGTTGCGCGGCAAGACCGTCGTCAACCTGTTCTTCGAGCCCAGCACCCGCACGCGCACGACGTTCGAACTCGCCGCCAAACGGCTGTCGGCCGACGTCATGAATCTCAACATCGAAGCCAGCGCAGCCAAAAAAGGCGAGTCGCTGGCCGATACCCTGCGCACGCTTGAGGCGATGCAGACCGATATGTTCGTGGTGCGTCATCACGAGAGTGGCGCGCCGGAATTCATCGCTCGCCAGGTCGGGCCTGAAGTCAGTGTGATCAATGCCGGTGACGGTCGCCATGCGCACCCGACTCAGGCCATGCTCGACATGTTCACCATCCGCCGCTACAAGCGCGACTTCACCAAGCTCAAGGTCGCCATCGTTGGCGATGTCGCCCATTCGCGTGTCGCGCGTTCGGAGATCCATGCCCTGACCACGCTCGGCGTACCGGAAATCCGCGTGGTGGGGCCCAAAACCCTGCTGCCGCGAGGCATCGAGGCGCTCGGCGTCGAGGTCCATCATTCACTCGATAGCGGTCTCGACGGTGTCGACGTGGTCATGATGCTGCGCCTGCAACAGGAACGTATGCAGAGCGCACTGTTGCCCAGCGGTCACGAATACTTTCACACCTTCGGGCTCACCCCTGCACGGCTCAAGCGTGCCAAGCCCGATGCCATCGTCATGCATCCCGGCCCCATCAACCGTGGCGTCGAAATCGATTCGGCGGTTGCCGATGGCAAACAATCGGTGATTCTGCAGCAGGTCACCCATGGCATCGCAGTGCGCATGGCTGTGATGTCGATGGTGATGGGCACGGCAGCCCAAGCATCATGAAAGTCCCATCATGAAGATCTCCATCGTCGGCGGTCGTGTCATCGACCCGCTCAGCAAACGCGACGAAGTGCTCGATGTGTTCGTCGACGGCGACACTATCGTCGGTCTGGGTCGCACACCGGCGGGCTTCAAACCGGCACGCGTGATCGACGCACGCGGTGCGATTGTGTGTCCGGGCTTCACCGAGGTCGGCGCGCGCCTGCGCGAACCGGGGGCCGAGCATAAAGCGACCATCGCCAGCGAACTCGAAGCAGCCGCGGCCAGCGGCTTTACCACGGTGTGCTGCATGCCCGACACCAACCCGGTGATCGACACACCGGCCGTGGTAGAACTGGTCAACCAACGCGCGCGCGGTGTGCGCGGCGCGCGCGCGTGCGTTGTATCGGCGCCTTGACCCAGGAGCTCGGCGGTTCGGTGCTGGCCGAGATGGCCGCGCTGAAAGAGATTGGTTGTGTGGGAGTGGCAAATGCCGGCCATGCGATC
>JANMJF010000634.1:0-1530 GCA_031371245.1 Pseudomonadota bacterium
GCGCATGCGGCGGTACAAGTAAAAAATTGCGATGTGGCGCTTGCCCACGGCACCGGCGGCTTTCTCGGCACCCGGCACGGCAGCGGTACGCTGATCATGGAGAGGACTTAAACCATGAATGACACTAAGAAAGACGTTGTCGTCGCCGATCTGGCGCTGGCAGCCTACTGGGAAGCAGCGCGCGCTGGCCGGCTGCTGCTGAAACATTGCCGTGATTGCGGCAAGACCCACTACTATCCGCGTCCGCTGTGTCCGTTCTGCATGAGCGGCGATACCGAGTGGCAGCAAGCCAGTGGTGAAGGCACCATCTATTCGTGGAGCGTCGAGCGCCGCGGCACACCGCCCTATGCCATAGCCTTTGTCGCGTTGCCCGAAGGGCCGACCTTGTTGACCAATATCGTCGATTGCGATCTCGATAGTCTCGCCATCGGTCAGAAAGTGAAACTCACCTTCGAGACCCGCGAAGACCAACCCGTGCCGGTGTTTCGACCGGTGTAGTGCAATTCAATCAGCAGCGGGCCCGATGGCCACTGGAGCGAACGATGAGTCTGAGTTTTCACGATCCACGCGGCACTTCGCGCGTCACGGCGCAAGCCTATACCTGCAAGGCCGCGCTCGACGGCGCGCCAACCATCGGCCTGCTGGCGAATAACTTTCCCGATTCGGAAGCATTCTTAAACGCGGTCGAGCGCGCGTTGGCAGCGGCCCTGCCAGCTGCGCGTTTCGCGCACTACCTGAAACCCAGTGCCTCGATACCGGCCACTCAACAACTGGTCGAGCGCATCGTCAGCGAATGCGACGCACTGGTCACCGCCTACGGCCACTGAGGCAGCTGCACTTCCGGCACCGTGCGTGACGGCATTGCGGTAGCGAGAAAGGGACGTGCGGCGGTCGCTATCGTGACTTCCAAATTCCGCGTGCAGGGCGACTTCGTCGCCCGCGCGGAAGGCATGCCCGATATTCCACGCGTCGAAGTGCCGCACCCGGTGGCGGGCAGCGGTGCCGACGCGATGATGGCGACGGCCGCCCAGGTATGTGCCGAGATCATCGGCCGGCTGCAGCACGGATGAGCGCCTTGCTCACCGCCCAAGACGCCGACGCAGCCCTTGAGTGGTTGCACGCTAATGGCTGTACCGATGGTCTGCCGGTAGTGATCCCAAGCAGCGAGAAGGTTGCGCGCATGGTGCTGGCCAGCGGTCTCGACGGCGATATCGAACTCGGCGAGATGGGCCCGGCTTACGGGGTGGCGACGATCGAGAAGGTCGCGACGGCGGCGGTCATGGCCGGCTGTCTGCCGGACTATATGCCGGTGGTGGTGGCCGCCGTGCGAGCCATCTGCCAAGGCGCCTTCGATCTGACCGAAATGCAATGCACCACCCATTGCATCGCACCGCTCATCATCGTCAACGGTCCGGCACGGGTGAACTGCGGCGGGTTTGCGGTGGGCTTTGGTCTGATGGGGCCAGGCCATCGTGCCAACGCCTCGGTCGGCCGCGCGCTCAGACTAGCGATGATGAATATCGGCGGCGC
>JANMJF010000688.1:0-2649 GCA_031371245.1 Pseudomonadota bacterium
GTGCGACCACGCGTACACCCGCCCAGCGTTTGCCAGGCGAACTGCCCTGCATCACCACTTCCAGCAGCGGGTGGTAAAGCAGATAGAGGGCCGCCGCAGGCGCAAAACACAGCCGGCCGCGTAAATCATCGGGCAGGCTGCGCAGTGCAAAGCGTTGCGCAAACCAGGCCGCAGCGAAGAACAGCAGCACCCAGGCCAGCGCCAGCAGAAAGCGGATATGCCAGTCGATCAGGAAGGCATAACTGCGCGCGCCCAAGCCCGCGATCTGGATGCCGACAGGCAGCCTCTGGCCAGTGTCGATGGCGATAGTGTCGCTATGCTCGATGGCCATTGCAGGCGTCTTGTCAATTCGCACACACATTCCACTGTCAATTCAAACTCGACGGCGCCGCCCCGATACTTGCCAGGCGCGCTGCAAGCTGCCCGCGCAGCGCGTCATTGGGCGCCAAGGCTAGCGCGCATTCCAGCTCATGCCGCGCCATGCCTGGCACACCGAGTGCCAGCCACGATTCAACCCGTTCGAGATGGATGGCCAGAGGATCGGCCGCAATGGCGAGCTGATAGTCAGACAGCTCGATGACCTGAGCGTGATCGCCCTGACCAAGCGCCAGCAGGCGCAGATTATTCAACATGCGTACCATGACATCGACCGGCGTTGCGACTTGAAAAGCGCCATCCTCAGGCAAATCATTCGCGGCCAACCAGGCGCGACAACTTTCACGGCCAATGAGCTGCATAGTGAACGGGTCGACCAGCTGGCCGTCGATCGCGACCAGGAAGTGACGCGGGAAATTGATGCCGACCGCCGCCAGGCCGCAGCGCTCGGCAACGCCGACCAGCACCATCGCCAACGAGATCGGAATGCCGCGTCGCTGACGCAGCACCTCGGCCAACGAGCTGTTAGCGGTGCGATAGTAATCAGTGGCGCCAGCGAAGCCGAGACCATGCAGATGAGCGACCACGGCGCGCGGGCTGCTGCCGGCACCCGCCGCTAAGCGCGTGAGCTCGCTGCGACACCCTTCGGCATCGAAATCCTTGGCTATCACCCGCCCGACCAGCAGTGCGGCCTCCACTACGCCGCGCGGGGCGGCGGCGAAATCGCGAAATTCCTGCAGAAGTTGGGGTACGGCCATGGTGTCGTCATTCTAACGGCAGCGCGGCCGAGGGATCGACGGCCGAGCGTGCAATGAAGGACAATGCGCCCTGCACGGCCGCCGGCCGCGAACACAGCGAACAGGAGTCGACCGCCCATGAGTGACCCGATCATTGAAGCCAGCAAAGTTGGCTGGATAGCCCAGCATCGCGAAAAATATCTTAAGGACGGCGCCGCCGGCCATCTGTGGGACTCGACCTTCGCCGGTGGCCCGGGGCCTTTGCCGACCCTGTTGTTGACTACCACTGGGGCGAAGTCCGGCCAGGAATCGGTCATGCCTCTGCTCTACGGCAAGGTCGCGGGCGGCTATGCCATCATCGCGTCCAAGGGCGGCGATCCCAAACATCCCGGCTGGTTTCACAACCTGAGCAAACAATCGGAGTGCAAGGTGCAGGTCGCCACTGAGGTCTTCAAAGCCCGCACACGCATCGCGAGCGGCGCCGAACGCCAGGCCGTGTGGGATCAGATGGCGGCCATGTATCCGCCCTTTACCGATTACCAGGCCAAGACCAGTCGCGAGATTCCGGTGATCGTGCTCGAACCGGTGCGCTGAGTGCCAAGCCGGCGCGCCGCCTTGGCGCGCCTCTATGGACCGCACTGCCACTGTCGCAGCACATTCACCCGCAGTCCGATTACTGCTAGGTTTCGCTCTGGCCGTGCCGCCGCTGAATAGCGGCAACACGGCCTTCCACCAACACACAAGGAGAACATCATGCACGTTATTTCCAGGGGCACACTCGCCGCTGCGGTCTTCGGTCTGAGCAGCGCCTTCAGCGCCATCGCAGCGGCCGCCGACTATCAGATTGATCCGGCCCATTCGTTCATCGAGTTCAAGATCCAGCATCTCGGCTACAGCTGGATGTTCGGTCGCTTTGACAAGCTCACCGGTAGCTTCAGCTTTGACGCAGCCAAGCCCGACGCCAGTACTATTCAGATCGATGTCGACACCACGTCCGTCAACACCAACCACGCCGAGCGCGACAAGCACCTGCGCAGCAAAGATTTCCTGGCAGTCGACAATTTCGCCAAGGCGAGCTTCAAGAGCACCGGCTACAAGGGCACCGCCGACAAGGGCGTGCTGTCAGGCGTGTTGAGCTTGCACGGCGTGGACAAGCCAATTGAGGTGGCTGTCACTAAGGTCGGCGAAGGCAAGGATCCATGGGGTGGCTATCGCGCCGGCTTCGTCGGCACCTACACCATGACCCGCGCCGATTTCGGCCTGAACTATGAACTCGGACCAGCTTCGACCACCGTCGAACTGACCTTCGGCATCGAAGGCATCAAGAAGTAGAATCGGGCTTGGCGTCGGGCAACATCGCCGGGCGCCTCGCCTCGCAATTGAAGGGAGACTAGATATGACTGACCCCGTACGCGCCTCGAATACCCCCTACGCCGTCGACGTCGAAGCGGGTAAGAGTTACTACTGGTGCGCCTGTGGCAAGAGCGCCAAGCAGCCGTTCTGCGATGGTTCCCACAAAGACACCGGCATGACGCCG
>JANMJF010000712.1:0-2575 GCA_031371245.1 Pseudomonadota bacterium
CTGCGACAACCTACGCGTCGTGATCGACGAAGCCGACGCCCAGGTCAGCGTCGATCATCTGCCGGCCATCATCGGCGACGAATACCAGATGCTGCACTTGTTCCAGAATCTGCTGGCCAATGCCATCAAGTTCCGCGGCCGCGAGCATCCCGAGATCCGCCTCAGCGTCGAACCCCAGGGCAACGACTGGCTGCTGACCTTCCGTGATAACGGCATCGGCATTCCGCAACCCTTCCTGCAACGCGTGTTCGAGATGGGTCAGCGGCTGCATACCCGGGAGGAATACCCCGGCACGGGTGTAGGCTTGGCCCTGTGCAAGCGCATCGTCGAGCGTCACGGCGGTCGCATCTGGGTCACTTCCAACGAGGGCGCCGGGTGCAGCTTCTTCGTGCGTCTGCCCCAGATACCTAATCAAATCGACAGCCCGGCATGAAGCTCATGACCTCGAGGGAGCCCACGGCTTGCCTATGAAACGCGAATACATGCGCATCCTGCTCATCGAGGACGACCGCATTGAGGCGGCATTGGTACGCGAACAGATCGCAGCCTCGGCCCTCGCCGGTGCCAGCATCGAACACCATCAGCGTCTCAGCGCCGGTCTCGACCGCCTGCGCACCCGTCGCTACGACGTAGTGCTGCTGGATCTCAACCTGCCCGATGGCAATGGTATCGAGAACCTGCATCGCACCAAGGCCGTCGCGCCCAATGTGCCGGTCATCATCCTGACCAATGTCGAAGACGAGGAAGGCGCGGCCGCGGCCGTCGGCAAGGGTGCCCAGGATTATTTGATCAAACGTCATATCGCGCCCGATCTGCTGTCGCGCGCGATCCGCTATGCGATCGCGCGCCAGGACGGCGAAGCGGCCTTGCGCGCCAGCGAGGAACGCTATGCGCTGGCCATCGCCGGTGCGCGCGACGGCATCTGGGACTGGGATCTGGAATGCGACGAAGTACATTATTCGCCGCGCTGGCTGGCGATGCTAAGACTGCGAGCCGACGAGGTCGACGCGACCCCACAGCCGTGGCTGGATCGCATCCACGAGGAAGATCGCAGCGGCTTCAACAAGGCCTTGCAGGCCCATCTCAAGGGTGCTGCCCCGCATTTCGAATACGAGTACCGCATGCGCAGCGGCGAAGGCAAACACCTGTGGGTCATGAGTCGCGGCGTAGCCGTGCGCAATGCCGCTGGTCGCGCCACGCGCATCGCCGGCTCGCTGTCTGACATAAGCGACCGCAAGTCGACCGAAGCGATGCTGGTGCACGAAGCGCTGCACGACGGTCTGACCGGTCTGCCCAATCGCAATCTGTTTCTTGACCGCCTCGACATCGCGCTCAAACAACAGCGACGCGACAGCAAGCGCAAGTTCGCCGTGCTGTTTCTCGATCTCGACCGTTTCAAGACCATCAACGACACCTTGGGCCACGCCGCCGGCGATCAACTGCTGACTGAAATTGGCAAACGCCTGAGCATGTTCCTGCGCCCGGGCGATTCCGTCGCCCGCCTGGGCGGTGATGAGTTCGCGATCCTGCTGATGAGCATCAGCGGTCTGGGTGAAGCCACGCTGGTCGCCGAACGCGTGCACGATCTGTTGTCGCAGAAGTTTCTGATCGCCGACAAGGAGATCTTCGCTACCGCCAGCATCGGCATCGCGCTGTCGGGACCGAAGTACGAGTGCTCGGAAGATCTGCTGCGCGACGCCGATCTGGCCATGTATCGCACCAAGCGTCGACGTGCCGGTTCCTATGCGGTGTTCGATAATCTGATGCACGAAGCCGCCATGCAGCGCCTTGAGCTGGAGACCGATCTACGCTCGGCACTGTCGCGCAACGAACTGGTCGCCTACTACCAGCCCATCGTCGCGCTCGATCATCTGCGCGTGCTCGGTTTCGAGGCGTTGTTGCGCTGGTTCCATCCGATCCGCGGACTGATCGGGCCGGAGGATTTCATTCCACTCGCGGAGGAATCGGGCATGATCGGCGCCCTCTCGTGGTGGATGATGCGCGAGGCTTGTCGCACCACCCGCGGCTGGCAACTGAGCCAGCCAGCCTTTGCCGAACTATCGGTAAGCGTCAACATTTCGAGCCGCTTGTTCTCCGAACCGGACTTTGCCGCGCGCACCTTGGCCATCCTCGAAGAGACCGGCTTGCCAGCCCACTCACTGCATCTTGAGATCACCGAGAACGCGCTGCTGGAACACGAAGATACAACCTTGCGTGAGCTGTCGACCTTGCAGAACATCGGTGTCAAATTCCACCTTGATGACTTCGGCACCGGCTATTCGTCTTTGAGCTATCTCAATCTGTTCTCCTACGACACCCTCAAGATCGACCGTTCCTTCGTCGCAGCGTCCAGCGAGCCGAATGGCAATGGCGCGCGTAACCGCCGCATCGTCGACGCCTTGATCACCCTCGGCCGCGTGCTCGGCATGGACGTCATCGCGGAAGGGGTTGAAACCGCCGAGCAGGCCCAGAAGCTGCGTGAACTCGATTGCCGCATGGCGCAGGGGTATTGGTTTTCCAAACCCTTGCCCGCCGAATCGGCACTGGCGCTGCTGGCCCGCGAAGAGGAACTGAC
>JANMJF010000186.1:0-2380 GCA_031371245.1 Pseudomonadota bacterium
CAGTATCTCGACAGCGACGCCCAGCGCCGCCAGTCGACGACGGTCACCCGCCTGACGGTGGTCACCACCTTCAGTTTAATCGGCACGGTGGCGACCGGCTTTCTGGGCATGAATATCATTGATGAGACCAGCGCGCCCATCGCATTGCGCCTGGTCTACCTGGTGGCGACGGTGGTGGCGACGGCTTTACTGACCTTCTACCTGATCAGAAAGTCGCGACGACTATCGGATCTGATGGACAGGTTGTCGAACGAAAAACTGCCAGCGAACCGCTGGGTCGGGCCGCGCTCGATTCGGCGGCGAGGAGATGAGTAGCGCAGTGACACCGCGCGGATCGCCGCCTAAACTCCGCTCTCTTTACACGGCAGGCAATAGCTCGCGATGGGCAAGACAGTACGTTCGGTAATCGGGCTGGCGGCGGTGGCCATTGCACCGCAGGTAGGGGCCTGTGACTACTGTTTGATTTCCCAGGGCGTGTCTCCCCTCGACAGCGTCAACGGCCGCGGCCTGCGCGTCTCTGAGCGCTATACCCGCCTGGCCAGTGTCTACGACGGCAGTCGCGAACTCACCAACCCGGGCGCCAGCGAAACCTATTACACCACCGAGGTCACCGGCTTCTGGAATCCTCGTCCGTGGCTGACTCTGATCGCGGTCGTGCCTTTTCGCGTCACGCAAGTCGATGGTCATCTCGAACATCACGGTGGCGACGAACCGCATCACGATCCCTCTCTCAAGCCCGGCGACGATCCGGCACTGCGCGGCGTAGACCAAGATCAGCGTGGCGGTGACCGTGGTCTTGGCGACATTTCCTTAGTGGCCCGCGCGCGCGTGTTTCAACATCACACCCTCGCCACCACTACCACGGTTGCGCTGCTGGCTGGCATCAAGACACCCACCGGCAGCACCACCGGGCGCACTGACAATGGCGCCTATCTCGATGCCCATCTTCAGCTCGGCACCGCTTCCACCGACGGTTTATTCGGCGTGGCGCTCAGCCATGCGCGCGGCCGCTGGTCATTGAGCGCCAATATGCTGGGCGCGGTAAAAGGCCAGGGCGAGGCCGGCCACGAAGACTTCGATTTTGGTGACTCGCTCAACTACGACCTGACTCTGCGTTACCGCCTGTTGCCCGCCACCATCGGCACGACGAGCCAGCAGGTCTTTCTGCTGTGTGGGTTGGCGGGCGAAGTGCGCGGCCAGGAAACGGAAATCGGCAGCGTGATCGACGACTCCGGCGGCCACGTCATGTTCGTGCAGCCCGGTATGCAGTGGAATATCGGCCCGCGCTGGTCGCTGGAGTTCTCGACTCAGGTACCCATCCACCATGACCTGACCGGCACCCAACTCGGCGACGATCTCAAAGTGCTCGCTTCGATAAACGTCATGCTGTAAGACCCAGCATGCGCGCTCTTACTGCCGTTGCGTTGGCGCTATGGCTGGCCGGCGCGTCGACCGTCCAAGCCGAGGACAGCTTGGGCGTCGAAGCGCTGGCCGACGCCGTACCGCCGTTCGCGCTGGTCGCCGCCGATGGCGGACCAGCCCTCGCCAATGGCGACCTGCTCGGCAGATTTGTGCTGCTGCATTTCTGGGCCACTTGGTGCACGCCATGCAAGGACGAGCTACCCGCTTTGGCGCGACTGGCCGCCAGTGTCGATGCCGCGCGTTTCATCGTGGTGCTGGTCGCCATCGATGCCAATACCTCGCCGACCGAGGTACTGGCCTTCGCTCGCTCGCTCGGTGTGCGGCTGCCCATCTACCTTGCCAGCAGTGGCGGCGTCAGCGACAGTTTCTGGGGTTGGGGCCTGCCAGTGTCCTATCTGATCGATGGGCGGGGACATTTCATCGGCCGCCTGCGCGGGCCACGTGCGTGGGCTGAGCCTGGGGTGCAGGCTGCCCTGATACGACTCGCTGATCCTTGACGCGAGCCATGAGCTGAGTCGCGGCACTCACGGCGGCGGCAGTCGGTGCAGTAGTATTTCGGCCATGCCATCGGTCTGCTGTCCATGAACGCTACGTCGCCCGGCCTGATCGGACGGCCGAAGGACATGGAAAAGCGCGCCGCAATCCTGGCGGCTGCCTCGCAGCTCATACTCGAACTCGGTTTCGAGCGCGCCACCGTCGATCGTATCGCTGCCACGGCGGGTGTTTCCAAGCTCACCGTTTACAGTCACTTCGCCGATAAAGAAGGCTTGTTCGTGGCCTTGATCGGGGCCAAGTGTGACGAGCATTTTGAGGCCCGCGAATTTGTCGGTCTGGCGCCGCTCGGCCCACGCGAGGCGCTCACCCGCATCGCGATCGCTTTCCTGAATCTCATGTTCCATGCCGACGTCATTGCTCTGCATCGCGTGCTGATGACCAGCGCCAGCGCCGAGACCCGCAT